>SLGK01000261.1 GCA_007123775.1 Anaerolineae bacterium
CAGCTTGCTGAAAATGAGCTGGAGATACTGGCCTGCTGCCACAGCCCAGACAGTGATGGACAGAAAAGGCATTTTTTCGCTGTTTAGTGTATCAGTTTTTAAGGTGCAAAAGCCGTGTTACTAAGAAGACCTCCAACTCACTTTCTGGTTGTAGTAGATGCAGAGAGTGGCTTTAGAGATCACGGCAACCGAGAAAAGAAGCTTAAGAAGTGGATCGAAAAGGTTTATGAGGCTTTACCTGAAGATTATCGGACAGAAAAAATGAGGGATGAGTTGGAATATCTTGTCAACATTGAAACCTGGCACAATGATATTTTTGAATTCGCTCACTTTACAGACGAAGAGCTAGCACAAGCATTATCAAAAGCTTATACAGGCTCTAGAGTGCTGAAAGTTGATTACTTGGTAGAAAAAGTGGCGCAACAGCGTAGTCAAACCACGAATAAAAACATTGAGCGTATCCTGAGAGACTGGAATCACAAAAGTAAAAATCATAATATCAACTATATTCCGGGGCGACGGGTGGGAAAGATCGCTATTGCAAAAGAGCTTTGGCCCATTTTAGAAAGAAAAATCTTAGACGCAAAGTCAGAAGATGAACTCAACCGAATACCTATTGTAAATGTGTTATTGAAAGCTGAACGTCTTGCAGCAATGACACACCGAAAAGACGTTGTAATTCGATACTGACCGTTATTTCAGGAAGACCCTGAGCATCCCAATCTCGCAATCAGGGAGTGGGTGCTGGACCGCTACAAAAAGCGCAAACCCCGCGACCCCACCATCCGCGAGCAGTTCAACAACTACCGCTTCATTGATTACAAAGAGGATGTGATTGATCTGATTGGGCGGGTAACGGCCGTTAGCCTGGCCACCATGCAAATCATCGCGCAGATGTCGGCACAATAGAGTAGGCTACAAATTCCCGATTAAAGCGGCTATACTACAGCTAGACTACAAAAGTTTCCAAAACTTTTGTAGTCTGACTGCACCAGGGAGGGCAAATTGATGGAACCAGGAACCTACTACCACATCTTCAACCGGGGCAACAACCACGAAGTCATCTTCCGTTCTCACGAAAACTACCGCTACTTCCTACGCCGCTTCAAAGGATACCTGCTTGATTTTATTGACGTTTTCGCCTACTGTCTGATGCCTAACCACTTCCATTTCCTCATTCGTGTCAAAGAAGGAATCCCTACGCACCTGACCGGCAAACTGACCCCGCTTGAACAGGCATTCCGGGATTTTTTCATTTCCTACGCTAAAAGTTTTAACAAACAGCACGGCCGTTCTGGCAGCCTCTTCCAATACAAATTCAAGCGCAAGCCGGCCGACGACATCGCCTACCGGATGCGGCTGGTTGTTTACATTCACGCCAATCCGGTGCGGGCCGGCTTGTGTCAGCAGATGGCCGAGTGGCCCTTTAGCTCTTATCCTGTGATGGTGGGTGGGGGAGAAACGGCCGTTCAGCGCGACGCCGTTTTGACCTGGTTTGATAGCCTGGCTGATTTCAAAGCTTTTCACGACGAATATCTGACCTGGGAGCCACCTGATAAGTGGTGAGCATCAAGACTACAAAAGTCTCCAAGACTTTTGTAGTCTGGTACTCAAGGCAACGACAACTATCCTTCTGCCTCGCGGGACTCTTTATAAGCCGCCAGCGTCCGGTCGCGCATGGCGTGGTGGTCCACAATGGGGGCCGGGTAATCCTCGCCGATGATACAGTTGGTTTGGCGCTGCACGGCCGTTTCCATCTTGTCCGGCTCATGGAGGAACTTGTCCGGCACGTCGGCCAGTTCTGGCAGCCAGCGGCGAATAAAGTCACCATTGGGGTCAAACTTCTTTGATTGCAGCGTGGGGTTAAAGATGCGGAAATAGGGGGCGGCATCGGTGCCCGTACCGGCCGTCCACTGCCAGCCGCCGTTGTTTGAGGCCAAATCCCCATCTACCAAATGCTGCATGAAAAACCGCTCTCCCCAGCGCCAGTCGATCAGCAAATCCTTGACCAAAAATGAGGCCACGATCATGCGGGCGCGGTTGTGCATCCAGCCCGTTTGCACCAGCTGGCGCATGGCGGCATCGACGACCGGGTAGCCGGTGCGTCCCTCGCACCAGGCGGCAAAGTCGGCCTCATCGTTGCGCCACTCAATCCGGTCATATTTTTCGTTGAAGTTGCCCTGGGCCACATGGGGAAAGTGGTGGAGGATGTGGATGTAAAAGTCGCGCCAGATCAGCTCTTGCAGGAAGACGAGCGCCCCTTTGCGGCTGCCTTCGCTGCGGGCGCGGCTGCGGGCTTCGATGGCTTCAACGGCCACGCGGCGCGGCGAAACCATGCCAAAGCGCAGGTAGGGGGAGAGGCGGGAAGTCCCTTCCAGGTCCATGCGGTTGCGCTGTTCGGCATAATCATAGACGGAACGGCCGTTGCTGCCCACAAAATTTTCCAGCCGCCGCAGCCCTTCGATCTCACCAGGGGGAAAAGGGACGCTGTCGGGCAGGGCGGGTGTATCGGGGATGGGGTCGCTTTCCGGTGCGGCGGGGGTGTTGATCTGCGTCGGGACAGGATGAAGCTGGCTACGCTGCGGCAGGGGCAGGTCCAGCCAGCCTTTCTTAAACGGGGTGTAGACGATGTAGGGATCACCATCCTGTTTGAGAATGCTGCCGGGCAGTTTTACGGCCGTACTGCCCACCAGGCGCAAGGGTAACGTTACGGCAACGGCCGTATCCCGCGCCTTGGCAAAGGGGCTGTGGTCGGCCTCGGCCACAATCAGTTCCGATTGGGTCTCTTGCAGCAGGTCGGCCAGGACCGTTTGGGGCGACCCCTGGCGCAGCAGTAAGCGACTACCCCGCTCGCGTAAAGCAGCATCCAACTGGCGCAGGCCGCCGTAGAGAAAAGCCAGCCGCTTCTCACCCACATATTGGGAGTTGAGCAGGGCCGGGTCGAGGATAAAAACGGGAAAAACGGCCGTGCCCTGTTCCAGAGCATAGGCCAATGCTTCATTGTCATGCAGCCGCAAATCGCGGCGAATCCACCAGATGATGTTCATAAGTTACGAATTACGAGTTACGAGTTACGCACTATAACAAGTCACGCAGGGCCACGCGCACGTCGGTGTAGCGGAATGGGTAGCCAAGTGTCTCTAATTGCTGGGGCAAGGCACGGTGGCTGTGCAGAACGAGATCGGCCGTTTCGCCCAGGGCCAGACGCATGGCAGCAGCAGGAGCGGGCACAAAAGACGGCCGTTTCAACACCTCGCCAATTGCTTTCGCCAGTTCCTTGTTTTGGACGGGATTGGGGTTGACCAGGTTAATGGGACCAGCGGCCGACTCATGTTCCAGCAGGTAAACCATAGCCGCTACCACGTCGTCGATGTGAATCCAGGGCAGCCATTGACGGCCGTTACCCAACGGACCACCGGCAAATAGGCGGAATGGCAGCACCGTAACCGGCAGCGCGCCCCCGTCCATACTAAAGACCACACCCGTCCGCAAGACCACGCGGCGTACACCCATCGCCTCAACGGCGGCGGTGCTGGCTTCCCAATCGACGCAAACCTGAGCTAAAAAGGTATCGCCGGGCGGGTCATTTTCGGTAATTTTCTGATCGCCCGTGTCACCATAATAATCAATCCCGGAAGCCTGGAGCAAAACATGGGGCTTTTGGGCAGCCCGATCAATCGCTTCGGTTACGGCCTGGCCCACGTAGAGGCGGCTTTCGCGAATGCGCCGCTTCTTGGCGGCCGTCCAACGGTCGGGCAAAAGGCTGTCACCGGCGATGTTTTCGCCCGCCAGATTGATAATAGCGTCAGCGCCATCGGCCAGATTGCCCCAGCCCGCTGCCGTTTTGGCGTCCCACTCATGACCGACCACGCCCGCCGGAAAGGAATGGTTGTCTGGCGAGCGGCTCAGAACGATTACTTCATGACCGTCAGCGGCCAGTTTTGCCACCAGACGGCGGCCAATCATGCCGGTACCACCTGTAACAATTATGCGCATAGCGTTTCCTCCTGAATTAAATCAAACCAGGTATTCAAGCAAAGATAAACAGTATGCTATCGCTTTGTATATGTTTTGTCTATATTTTGTTAGTTTGGACTAATTGAGTGAAGGCAAGCGGAATAGGGCTGTTATACCAGCCCAGAATCTCGATGAAATGTGGAACCTTTATTGGATCTGGCTTAATGCTTCAAGCTCCTGCAAGCGTACGTCAAAGAAGTAATTGCATTCATCACACCGGTTGAGGTGACGCTGCACGGCACGTAAGACTCTTTGGTGGCCTGTCTCAATCCTCAAGTCAGCTAGATATTCGAGAATCGAAATACATTCGGCGCAGGTCAATGGTGTTTTGCTATCGTTGCGAACCGCTAACAAAAGCTGCCAGAGTGGGCGAGATTGAACGAACATGTTGGCTACCTATGTATTCAGATGGAAAATAGTGAGAACGTACAGGTGCAAAAGGTGGGAATCTTATTCCTGTACTTATAATTTAGACCCTCTAAGTTTACATCTATCTTACGATCTTTGCACGGGGACAAAGGTAACGATTGCCCTACGTTTGTGATAAATGGCACGTAGTAAGTAGTGCGTAGTGCGTGGTGCGTAGTAGCAGATAGGCACCACGCACTACGCACTACGGACTGTAGATAATCGTGTCCGGCTTAAAAGCGGCCCAGGAAAACCAGAAATGGTCGGCGTGGACCAGCCGGTTGAGCTGGCTGCCGGCCAGGGGACCGGTCTCGGCCTGGCCTAGAATAGTCCAGGCGGAGTTGGTTTGCTCGTCGATGAAACGGCCGTTTTCCGCCCGAAAGGTCAAACGTTGGCCATCTAAGATGGGATCGAATACGCCGGTAGCCCCCACGTCTTCGGCGTTGGCAATAACGGCCGCGCCTAACGCACTGGCTGTACCGGGGGTATGAAAGACGACGATGGGCTGGCCGGCCTGCTCGTCGTTGATGACGCCCATCTCGGCCAGGGTGGGCAGCGGGTAGGCAATGTCCAGATCATCCAGAGAGAGGGTAATGACACGGACCATAGCGGGTAAACGGCCGTCTATCTCGCCCGTAAATAGAAATGGGTTCTGGCCGATGGTATCATACCCGACGTAGGGATTACGGCCGTACTGCCGGTTGTGGCCTGTCTCGCGGCTGAGGACCAGGCCGTCGGGGTGAGCGGCGCGAAAGTCGGCAAAGCTAATGATGGCCGAGGGCAGGAAACGAAGCTGCGCCCCCGCCAGGTCGCCGATGATGCCTTCGCCGGTAAACTGCTGCCACAGGCTCTCTGTCTGACGGTCCCACATGATCAGGTCAGAGTTACGCAACAGGCCGGAAACGCCAAAGTCATAGACGGTATCCCCCAGGCGGCGGTCAAAAACAACGGTGGCGTTGCACAGGGGGCAAAAGGTGACGCTGACGGGCAGGCCACCCACCTCATCGTTCACAATTTCGTGCCAGGTCAGAATTTGCAGGGGGTAAGCACGAGCATCGCCATCGTGGGCAAAGATGACGATCGGTTCGTTGTCGGCCAGCCACTCGGCCGCTTCATCAGGGCTGATGAAGTTAGGATTGTCGATTGGGGGAATGCCGTCGCGGGGCGGACCGCCGGACATCATCTCAGCGGTAGAAACGGTGCGCCGCTCCCAATTGGTGTTCCAACTGCTGGTCAGGCGGGCTAATGTAGTGGAGCGGTCGTCGTCGGTGAGTACGGCCGTTTCGTCCATAATCAGCGGCGGTGGTTCAGATAGATCTGTTGGCGGTCTGGCAGATGGTGTAGTGGTCCTGTCTGTTTCGGCCGCTTCTTGGGCAGTGGGGGTGGATGGCGAAGCGGCCGGCCCACCTGTGGGTGGCCCACAGGCCGCTAGAAGCAGCACACCGGCCAGAATCAAAAGAGTGTAACGGATTGGTCGTAAAATAGTCATCGCCTGCTCCTATTGTCTAAAAGGGGTTCTTGCCTTTCAGACGACAGGAACAGGCGAAATCTTACTCGTAGTGCGTAATCCGTAATGCGTAAAACGTAATCGGTCCTTGACACCTTGCGCCTTACGTTTTACGTTTCACGTTTCACGCCGCCACAATCAAATCTTCGGCAATTTTAGACGATGACAACACGCCCGGCAAGCCGGCTCCCGGATGGGTGCCCGCGCCGACAAAGTAGAGATTCTCAAACTCCTCGGAGCGGTTGTGCGGGCGGAACCAGGCGGATTGGGTCAGGATTGGCTCTACGGAAAAGGCGGAGCCGAGGTAGCTGTTGAGCGTGCCCTGGAAATGGAGCGGGTCGATGTAATGCTCGGCCACGATATTTTCCTGCAAATCGGGCAGGTAGTTGTCTTCCAGGAATTGCATGATGGCGTCCCGGTACGGTTTGGCCTGCGTGGTCCAGTCGATGTCAGCGCCCAGGTGGGGTACTGGGGAAAGGACGTAAAAGGCTTCGTGCCCTTCGGGGGCCATGCTGGGGTCGGTCAGGGTGGGCATGTGGAGGTATAGAGAAAAGTCGTCGGCCAGCTTTTTGTTTTTGAAGATGTCGGTCAGCAGTCCTTGGTACCGTTCACTGAGGATGATGTTGTGGTGGGCTAAACGGCCGTCGTTGTACCGTTTCTTCGTGCCAAAATAGATCACAAAAAGAGACATCGAGTAACGCATGTTTTTGACGCGCTTGTCGGTATATTTGCGCCGGTACTGGGCCGGAATCAGGTTCATGTAGGTGAAGGCGACATCGGCATTGGAGACCACGTGATCGGCCGTGTGAATGGTGCCGTCTTCCAGGCGAATGCCGCTGACGCGGCGGCTGTTCTCATCGACCAGAATTTCAGAAACGGCCGTGTTCACATGCACCTTACCGCCCAATTCAGCCAACAGTCTGGCCATCCCGTCAACAATCGCCCCCGTGCCGCCCAGGGCGTAATGGATGCCCCATTCCCGCTCCAGGTAATGGATCATGGCATAGATCGAGGTGGTGTCAAACGGGTTGCCGCCCACCAGCAGCGGGTGGAACGAGAAACAGCGGCGCAAAAAATCATTCTTCACAAACTGCGCCGCGTAATTGTAAACTGTCTTGTGGGATTGCAGCTTGATCAGGTCAGGCGCAACCTTCAGCATATCCCACACGCTGAGGAACGGTTTGTCGGCCAGCTCCAAAAAGCCCTTCCTGAAGATGTCGTGTGTAGTGGCCATAAACTTCTCATAACCGGCGATATCGTCAGGGTTCCACAGGGCAATCTGCTGGCGGATAAAGTCGGGATCGCCGTTGTAGTCAAATTTGCGCCCCTCGTGGTTGAAGATGCGGTAGAAGGGATCGCAGGGTACAAACTCGACATAATCTTCGCGCTTGCGGCCGGCGGCTTCAAAAATGTCGTCAAACATAAATGGCGCGGTGATCACGGTAGGGCCGCCGTCGAATTTGAAGCCTTTGACCTCGTAGACGTAAGCCCGCCCGCCCAGTTTATCCCGCTTCTCAAAAATCTCTACATCAAAGCCACGCGCAGCCAGGCGGCAGGCGGCAGCCAGGCCACCAAAACCACTGCCGATAACGATTACTTTTTTATTCATGGTGTCGTCCTATCTCTTCAACTTGTCAATGTTTTGTCTAAATTTTATCAAGTTTTGTGCGGGTGTCAACGTTATAATCACGATTGATTGCCGATATGAGAAACTATTCACAAATAGACTGTAGCGATAGATAGCGGTAAATGGTAGTCACAATTTCCGTCGAGGCGAGTTGGCAATCGACGGTGAGTGCTTCTGAGGCCGAGGGTGGATCCAATACCGCCAACTGGTCGCTAAGCAGGCTCGCGTCAAAGAAATGGCCGGGCCGTGCTTGCAGCCGCTCCTGAATCAGAGTACGCGGGCCGGTCAGGTGGACCAATGCCAGGCGCGGGTCGTCGGGCAGTAGATAGGTGCGGTAACTGGCTTTGAGCGCGGAACAGGCAACAACGGCCGTTTCCTCCTCTTTCAACTTTTGCTCAATCAGACCGCGTAAAGCCGCCAGCCAGGGCCAGCGGTCGTCGTCGGTCAGCGGCTGCCCGGCCGCCATCTTGTCCTTGTTAGCCTGCGGGTGAAAATCGTCCCCGTCGAAAAAGGGCCAGCCCAACGCCAGGGCCAACTGCTGCCCCACCGTGGTTTTGCCCGTACCGGCCACGCCCATCAGCACGATCACGCAATAGTCAGCCAACGCCCACCCGGTTGCTGCGCCGCTCCATCAGCAGCACGTCGCGCCAGACGCCGTGAAGCTCGCCCAGCTTTTTACGCACGCCCACGCGCCGGAAGCCGAGGCTTTTGTGCAGGGCCACGCTGCCTTTGTTTTCGGGGAACATAGCCGCTTGCAGGGTCCAGATGCCGGCCGCTTCCGACGCTTCGACCAGGGCACGCAGCAGCAGTTTGCCCACGCCCTGCCCCCGTGCGGCCGCGGCCACGTAGACGCTGACCTCGGCCACGCCGGCGTAGACGCAGCGGCCGGATACCGGTGTTAGCGCCGCCCAGCCTACCACCTGGCCAGCCACCTCAGCCACCAGCCGCGCCGTGGCTAGATGAGCCGCATCCCATTCCTCCCAGGTGGGCACGGCCGTTTCAAACGTGGCCTGTCCTGTCTCAATGCCCGCTTGATAAATGGCTGCTACCATAGGCCAGTCAGCGGCCGTTAAAGGGCGTATGGTTACATTCATGAGCCACCTCATTCAATAGCGTGATGTGTAAAGAGTAAAACGTAAAACGTAACGCCGTTGATTACGCTTTACGTTTTACGCTTTATGCTCGTTGTTTTACCAGCAAATAACAAATGATAAACGGCCGTGCCTGCCACCACCGCCACATTCAACGACTGCTTGGTACCGTTCTGAAAGACTTACCCAAATGTTCCCATACCTCGACTGCGCTCAGTACAGATTTGGTACTTTCTTCCTGCTTCACAGAATCGCTAACGCGACCTCTCCACAGGCTTCACTTCCCGC
>SLGK01000159.1 GCA_007123775.1 Anaerolineae bacterium
CACCTTCATTGATGAAGAGATGCAGCAGCACCAGGCAGACCTGCTGTATCAGGTGCGGCTGCATGATGGGCAGAGCGCCTACGTCTATTTCCTGTTTGAGCATAAAAGCTACCCGGACCGGCTGGTGGCCTTACAACTGCTGCGCTACCTGGTTCGCTTCTGGGAACAGCAGGCCGATGCTGGTCAGTTCCCGCTGCCGCCGATAATGCCCCTGGTTGTCTATCACGGGGAGCGGTCCTGGCCTTATCCGACAACCTTTGAGGCCCTGGTGGAGATACCGGCAGTGTTACGGCCGTATCTGCCTCGTTTCAACTACTATCTGAGCGATTTCTCTCACCTGCCGGAAGAAAAGAGCCATGGTGACTAAAAAGAAGCCTATTATTTGTTGAAAGAGTATGGCAAGGAATCATGGGACGCAGACCGGACAGGTTTGCCAAACCTGTCCGGTCGCCTACAAAATACTGTCATACGTTTGTTAAACAGTTACTATCGGCACTGCCCCAGGTAAGACCCAGTACCAAGATGGGCCTGTACAGCCGGCGGCGAAACCTGGATGGTATGCCGTGCTGCCGGATTGCCGGGTGGTACTTTACAAATTGTCACCTTACCATCACCCCCTGGTGGTATGCCTGGTCCTGGTGGTGGCGCAACAATGACCTGATGGATGATGATTATCAGGTTGTTGATAATGATCAGGCTGCCATCAAAAGCGATACATATCTGCACAGAGATAATGCTGTTGAGTACCGGGTTGCCCATTACCTGAACCCCCTGGCTTACCGGGATAGCCGGCCAATTGGCCAGAACCAGTTGGCTGCTGCTGTAGCTAACCAGGGTGCTGTGGATAATAAAACAGCCCAGGCCAAAAGCCGATGGCAAAGACAGGATGCTGACCGTGCGCCAGGTGCCGTCAGGCAGCAAGCGCAGTTCTACCCGTACCAGACTGCCGACGTTGATATCCTCACCAATGATTGTCTCCCCATCAACGAAGAGGGTCAGATTGTTGACAATCCAGGGGTCAATACTGTTGACGATGCCCACCAGAATGATGGTCTGGTCTTCCAGACCGGTGAGTTTCTGGATGGTAGCCGCTACCAGCGTGCCGTCGCTGAGGATGGTGCCGCTGACGCGCACCAGGTCGCCTTCAACAATGCCAGGATCGATGAGGGTCCAGTCGCGTATCTCAAACGCGATACCGGCCACCTGCCAGGGGTCGGTACTCCCTACCACCCCGGTAAAGGTAAAGGTGGCGGTCCCTTCTTCCTGCCGCTCGATAGTAACGGCCAGCCAGGTATTGTCTTCCAAAATGTAGCCGGTGACCTGTACCAAATCGCCGACTTCGATGTCTTCGTCAATGCTGGTTTCGTCGTCGATGGCGATGGTCTTGCCAGCCACCATCCAACTGGCCTGATTGATAGCTTGCACAATGCCGGTGAAGCTAAAAGGATAGCCGGGCGCTTCCACGATGAGGCTGATTTGCCGGGCCAGCAACAGACCGTCTTCGGTGATCACGCCATCTACCTGAACCAGGCTGCCAAGTTCGAGGCCCAATCCTATCTCTGTTTCATCGTCCAGGATGATGGTTTGGCCGGCTATAAGCCAGCTATCGATTCCCATACTTTCCACTTCGCCGGTCAGCGTGAACTGGTTGATGGGCAGGCCGTGGTACAGTAAGATAATGCGGTCGGCCAGTTTGGTGCCGTCACCGAGGAGACGGCCGTCTACAAACACCAGATCGCCCACCTGGGGATCGCCCCAAATCAGCGTGTTGGCATGGGTCTCAAACGTTTGCCCGGCAATCGTCCATAGATTCTCTTCAATAGCGGTGACTTCCCCTTCACCAGAGATGTAAAACGTAGGAGACGTTGGCGTTTGCTCGGTTTCGATTGTCGTTAGCTGACCGGCCAGAACGTTGACGGCACGGCCGTTACCGCTGACATCAACCCGCCCTTCAGTTACCACAAAACGGCTGGAGTCATCCGGCAGAACCAGCACATGGAAGGTGGTGCCGCGGGCCACACCGCTGCCCTGCGCTGTTTTGACCTCATAGAGCGAACCGGCATCATTACGAAAGTCCACGTGATGTTCGCTTTCCCCGGCCAGTTGGGTCATAACCAGAGTGCGAAAACCTTCCTCTGGTCGCAGGGCCTCGACGACATCGATCACAATTTCGGAATCAGGGCCG
Organism: Anaerolineae bacterium; assembly: GCA_007123775.1. Classification (GTDB taxonomy): domain Bacteria; phylum Chloroflexota; class Anaerolineae; order Promineifilales; family Promineifilaceae; genus SLGK01. Next base: position 2,186 of record SLGK01000159.1, read on the forward strand.
ATGGTGGCGTAGCTGCCGTCGTAAAAAGTGAGGGTAGCCCCGGACATAGTACCGGTACGCACATGCTGCCCGGCCTGAACGTGGGCCGCCCCGACGACCGTACGCCAGTTATCTTTGCCTTGCGAAACCTGTACCTGGCCGCGAATATCACGCAAAATAGCCGTTTGGGGTTCTTCGCGGAGCGGGTAACCAACGATTGGCAGAAAGGCAACAGCCTGGTCTGCTGGTGCAGCTATCTCACTGGCCAGTTCCGCTGGCGCTTCAGTGGTGTCGGTGGGATCAACGGCCGTTTCTGGTTCATCCGTCGCTAAAAGCGGTGCATCTGGCTGCTGCTCCACAACGACTTCTGGCATAATAGGGGTCGGGGCCTCATTTTGGTTAAACAAAAACCAGAGGCCAGCCACCAACAGCACCAATAAAGCGGGACTCATAACGGCCGTGACCACCCATTCGGCTGCTGTGCGCCGCTGCATCCAGGCCTGAATGCCACCCCAAAAGGCCATCAGGGAAAGCGTATTGGCCTGACCCACTGCACTTTGTTCGGGACCATTAATGGTAGCGGCCGGCGCAATTGCGGCCAGGCTGAGCAGATTGTCCCGCTGATCGGCCTGCACCGCAGCACTTTGGGCAGCCGGTAGTTCCTGTAATGACACGGCCAGCGTCACCACCTCAGCCAACTCTTCCGGCAAGCCGTGTAAACAATCATCCAAAGGCATGCCGGCCTCTAATAATTCTAAGCGTTCTTGTAATAATTCTTCGTGGTTCATCATCTTGTTCTCCCCGATTATTGTTGGAACGTGGCCCGCAATGCCACCAACCCCCGATACTGCTGCGACTTGATGGCCCCAACCGTCTTGCCCAATGTGTCGGCCACCTCTTGCAGCGACAGTCCGGCTAAAAAGCGCAGGCGGATGACTTCGCGTTGTGTCTCATCGATCTGTTCTAGAGCCTGATACACTCGTTCTACGTTTAACTTCTTTTCTACAATTGCTGCCGGTTCATAGCCGGCGGCACTAACACGGTAGACTTCTTCGATGGGAACTCGCATATAACGATTCTCCCGACGCTGATGGTCGATAATCAAGTTGCGGGCAATACGGTACAACCAGGCGGTAAAAGGGTAGCCACTGTTCTCATACTGGTGCAGGCTCGTGACCATGCGGGTAAAGATTTCACCCGTCAGGTCCTGCGCCAGGTGGTGGTCGTAGACACGAGAACGGACATAACGAAAGATGCGCTCCTGATGCCGGTCGTATAGCTCACCGACAGCCAAGGTGTGGCCGTTTTGCGCCGCTGTGACTAAAGCCTGATCATCTAATTGTTGCAAAATAACTTCTCTCCAATTCAGCCGAATGGTTGCCTTACACTATAGATAACGAAGAACTAAGCAAAAGGACTCAAATTCGCGTTACACTTTTTACCTATGTGCAATTCGTCATTTTTTGTTACCCTTGCATGATGTCTAGCAAAAACAGAGTGTACAATGAGGCCACGCAAGTTACGGCTCACAATTTGCGCCATATTGTCCAATCGGAGGAAATGAAGCGGTTGTCTGCACTGTCACTGCCGGAAATTGACACGGCCGTTGACAGAATAGCCCGCCTGCTGCCGGCCGGAAACATACCGGGCATGATCCTTGGTGGCCTGGCCCGTTTGTCCGGCCGGCGCGATGGCGCACCCACGGCCCGGCGCGACGTTAACCTGCTATTTAGAGGCATCGAATCGGTGTTGGACAAAGCCGTCTACGGCACTTTTTTTGCCGGACCGGCGGCCGTCATCTGGGGCTACCAGCAGCTTCTGCAACTGGCCGGCCAAGATTTGGAGGCGTCGTTCCCCGAAGGGCAGTGGCAATTTTATGCTGACTATTCTCTGCGTGAGGACACAGCCCGGCATACAATCGAAACACACGGCTTTGACACAGTACTGCGCCACCATCAGATTCCCCTGTCGCCCGTTAACCGGCTGACCGCCTGGGTAATGGCGGCCATCAACGCCCTGCACCAATACCCCGAATGGCTGGCCAATGAATGGCGCGAGCGTGTTTACACGGCCGTTTTGCAAAACGTTATTCAGGATACGCCCTACACCGCCCAACTGGGTGATGTTTACGGGGAATGGTGTGAAAAACGGCCGTATGGTCGCGGCAAAGATGTGCGGTCAGATGAGACCTACGCCGTCTACCGCCGCCGCCGCTTCGACACCTTTTTGCGCGACAAACTCAACCAGCTCGACGACCAAACCCGCTATGCCTGGAACCAGCGTATCCAGCAGGCCAAACCCCAACTGCCCGCCTACCAGCAGCAGCTCTCCCTGCTAACCTACCTGGAACCTGGTCCTTATGGCGAAGTACGCGAGCCGCTGTCCCTTAATGATGCCTGCGTGGGCTTGATTTACCACGACCGCTACTACCTGATACCAGCCTGTGCGCCCGGCACGCAGCAGCCGGCCGACGTCCATCAGGTGCAGGCTCATATTGCCGCCATTACTCGTCAGCCCACCGGCCTCTCGGCCATGCGCCTGTCGGCCCTGGCCACTTTGCAGCGTAAAGAATGGGCTGATTTGCGCGGCGGCTTGAACGAGACATTGAGCCAAAGCCTGAACCAACTGCGCTGCGCCCCCATTTTGCTCAACGGCGACCCCCAATCACCCAACATGCCCCTGGCCGAAATCCGGCGTTCAGAGCGGGGCGTGGGTGAACATGGCCTGACCATTTTTGACGCGCAAAAACGCTTTGTTTTTGACTGCTCCCACATTCTGTTTGACGGTCTGGGGGCCGCAGCCCTGGCCGAAGTCATGACCCGCGAAGCACTCTCTTGGGCCGTTTACCTGCGCGATCGGGTGGCCGACGTGGGCGATACGGCCGATGTCATTCGCCCCTTGCGCCTGCCCCTGGAACGGAGCGAGTCCATTTTTGTGCAAAAAGCAGAGCGAGTGGCGGCCGAGGTCAGCGCGGAGACGGAACTGGCCCAGGTGAAGCCAATTCTGGCCCTGCGGAAATTGTTCAAGATGCGTAATGACTTGCTCCAGTTAACGGTCAACGATCTGCTGATTTTGTACCGGGCCATTCACGCCGTCACCTACCAGCCCGATGCCGACCTGCTCGACCGACTGCAAGCGTTGGCCCAGGAGCGCAAGATGGAAACGGCCGTGCAGCAAGCACTCGCAACCTGTCAAGCCTATGACCAACCACCGGCCATCTTAATCCCCATTGATGCCAGCCGGTATGATCCCAAAGAGCGTGTTTATCCCCTCGTCTTTGAAGCCCCCCTGCATGACCTGAACCTGCTGGCCCTACACCGGCAAACGTTGGCGGCTTTAACCACCTACGAACAGGCCACGGCCGGCAGCCGTTCCCAGGCTTACGCCCTATTTGACCAGTTGCAGCGGGAATACCTGGCCATGTTGGCCGGTTTTGGCCAGGTGTTGAGCCGGGCCAAACTGATTGCTACCCAGGCCGAATCAACCAGCCAGGGAGCCATCAAGCTGCTGGCTCGCCTGCCCGCCCCCTTGCAACACTGGCTGGACCAGATACCCAACCGTTTTGACGTACTCAATGATCTGCTCAAAGGGCGCGAAGTTTTTTCTAACGTGGGGGCCGTAGCCGAAGGCAGTACCCTGACCCGCTTTAGCAGCGCCAAGGACGACAATGACAAGAAGACGCTGGTATGGGGCGTTCTCACCGACGCCAACAAGGTGATGCGCCTTTCGCTGCGTGACTTTCGGCCGCACGTGGCCGCTTTAACTGAACTGGGACAGCGTCAATTGGCCCAGCAGTTGACCCAGCATTACCTGGACAGCTACGCCCGCGGCCTCAACAGCTTCATCGACGACGTGCAGCGCATTACCCGCACCAGCCGCGAGACGCAACTGCGGTAGCGAGGTGGCAAGGTAGCGAAGTGGCGAGGTGGCAAAGTTGTCCTGCCACTCCGCTACTTCGCCACTTCGCATAACAGGAGAATTAGCGCATGGACCTGAATGTAACTGAATCCTTCCTGCTTCTTTTGACTGAATTTCTGACTTTTATGCCCAGGCTGCTGGCGGCGCTGGTCATCTTTTTGGTGACGCTTTATTTGTCGGCGCTGCTGAGCCGGCTGCTGCAGCGCTCAATGGAGCGACAGCGGGCCGACCCGGCCCTCACCCTGCTGCTCTATCACACGGTGCGCTGGAGCGTTATTTTGATCGGCGGCATAACGGCGCTGCGCCAGGTTGATTTTGAGCTGACCGGCTTTCTGGCCGGTATCGGTATTTTGGGTTTTACGCTCGGCTTTGCCCTGCAAGACATCAGCCGCAACATTGTGGCCGGGATGCTGCTGCTGGTACAAAAGCCGTTTGATCTGGGCGACCTGGTAGAAATTGAAGGATTTCGGGGCCGGGTGCAGTCGGTTGATTTGCGCTCTACCGAAATCTTAACGCTGGATGGCAATAATGTGCTGCTGCCTAACGGTCACGTCTTTACGGTCCCCATTATTAATTACAGCCGGGAATCAACGCGCCGCATCCAGTTAACGGTTGGCGTTGCCTTTGATAGTGATCTGGAGGTAGTGCGCCATACCGCGTTGCAGGCGATTCGCACGATTCCCGATGTTTTGAATACCCCACCGCCCAGCCTCTTTTTCCACGAATTTGGCGATTCGGCCATTATGTTTACGGTTCGCTATTGGATCGATACGCGAGTAACGGACGCAGCCACGGCCGTCGACCCGGCGATCCTGGCCATTCACAAGGCATTTGAGCGCAAGCAGATTGAGATTCCGTATCCGATTCGGACGCATTTGCAGAGAGTGGTGGAGCAGCAAGTGGCAGGTAGCAAGAAGCAAGTGGCAGGTGGCGAGTAAGAACCTGCTGCTTGCAACCTGCACACTTGCCCAGGACAATAATCATGAATGAAGACAAACTAATCGGCCGTTTACTTGCCAGTTACCGCATAGAGAAATTCATTGGCCAGGGCGGTATGGCCCAGGTTTATTACGCCTGGGACGAGAGCCTGGTCCGGCCGGCCGCGCTCAAAGTTATTTACGCCGACGAGCGGGGCGATACCAGCTACGCCGAGCGCTTTGTGCAGGAGGCGCGTGCTATTTCCCAGTGGCGACATGAAAACGTGCTGCAAATCTATTACGCCGGCCAGGAAGAGAATCTCTACTTTTTTGCTATGGAGTATGTGGATGGGCTAAACCTGGAACAGATTCTAGCTGGTTATGGCCAAAAAGGAGAGCTGATTCCTCACGATGACCTGATCCGCATTGGCCAGGCAGTAGCCAACGCCCTGGATTATGCTCACAGCAAACACGTCATTCACCGGGACGTAAAACCGTCGAATATTTTGATCGATAAAGAGAACCGGGTGGTCCTGGCCGATTTTGGTCTGGCGCTGGACCAGCAGCGTGGTTCAATGGGGCAAACCTTTGGCACGCCCCACTACATTGCCCCGGAGCAGGCCCGCCATTCGGCCGACGCCCTGCCCCAGTCCGATTTGTACAGCCTGGGCATTATTTTGTACGAGATGTTGACCGGGGTGGTGCCTTTTGATGATCCTTCGTCTATGAGCCTGGCGCTGAAGCATATGACCGAACCAACCCCGCCGCTGCGTGAACAGAATCCGGCGCTGAGTGAAGCCGTGGAAGCGGTCATTTTGCGGGCGCTGGCTAAGGAGCCACAGGAGCGGTACGCAACAGGGGCGGCCCTGATGGAAGCGCTAACCGATGCCCTGCGTGCCCAGAGCAAAACCGGGGAAACGATTTTGACGCTGCCGCCAATGCCGGGTGGGATACCACGGCCGTTTCCAACCCCCACCGTTTCCCGCTACTCGGTACGGGAGCAGGTACAATTAAGTGCCCCCATACCACCGCCCACGCCGCCTGGCGGTTGGCCAACACCCGCATCACCGCCGCCTGCGCCACCTCCACCGCCACCAGTTACCGCTACCCGGGCCAGCCGGCCGAACCCGCTGCACAAATTAGGGCTGGGCGCAGTGGGGCTGCTTATCTTTTTCGTTATGGCTCTGGGCCTGTTCGCCGTGCTGGGTGGGGGGCGTGATGATACGGCGGCCGATGACGTGCCGGTAATCGCAGCCGAAACACCTGTCGTTGAAACGGGAGAAACGGCCGTTGCCACCAATACCGCACCCCCCCTCAACGAACAGCAATCTGAGCTGCCGCCGACCGAACCGACACCGCTGCCCGCTGTCACAGAAGAGGACCCAACCGCTGCCGCTGCCGAACCGGTAGAGGCGTCACCCCCGGCGATGCCTACCGATGAACCACCACCCCCATCGGCCCAACCAACCCCTGTCTTTGCTGAGGGCACGCCGGTGGAATTGGCCTATAATTTCGACAGCTTCTATCTTTACAATACCGGCGGGGAGCGTATCCGGGTTAACCTGATCAGCTTTCAGGCCCTTGACGCGGCCGATCGGCCGCTGCGTTATGGCATGGCCGGCAACCGTTGGACCCAATTCTACGCTTTTGTCGATCCTTTTGCCTGCAACCGGATCGAGCCGTTTGGGGCTGAAGGGCCTTATTTGCGGCCGGGCTACTGCCGCAGCTACAGCGCCACCGTGACCCCGGCCCGCGACGGCGTGGAGATTTTCTGGCGGGAGCGGGATGGTGCCGTTGCTTTTCAAGTCTTGTGGGATGGGCAAGAAGTCGGCCGTTGCCCTCTCGCCCCTGATAGTTGTACCGTCTATATCCCATAAGAGATTAATGGGCATGGTTCAAG
>SLGK01000232.1 GCA_007123775.1 Anaerolineae bacterium
GGTTGATTATCATGGCCGATGATTTTGATGAACCATTAAGAGACTTTGAGGAGTATGTGTAGTGCCGTTTTATCATCGTGATCCATTTGACCGCTTGATTATTGCCCAGGCAATGACAGAAAACTTGACTGTCATTGGTAAGGACCCAGCATTTGGCCAGTACGCAGTTGGTCTGGTTTGGGAGGATGAGCATGAAACAGGCGGTTAGTATTAGCCTGGGCGGTTCGGCGCGGGACAAGGCGGTGGAAATTGAGCTAATGGGCCAGCCCGTCCGGCTGGAGCGGCGTGGCACCGACGGCGATACGGAGCGGGCCAAAGCCCTCTTTGCCGAACTGGACGGCCGAATTGACGCTTTTGGTCTGGGCGGCATCGACCTCTACGTGCAGCTAGATGAGCGCCTGTATGCGATCTCGGCTGCCCACAAGCTGGTGGCCCACGTCAAACACACGCCGATTGTCGATGGCCGGGGGCTGAAGAACACGCTGGAACGCCAGGTCACGCAGGTCCTCATCGACACGCTGGGGCCGCGCTACCATTCGGGCAAGGTGCTGTTGACCGCCGGTGTGGACCGCTACGGCATGACGCTCGCTTTTCAGGAGCAGGGATATGATATTGCCTACGGTGACCTGATGTTTGCCCTGGGGGTTCCGCTGGCCGTACGCTCCCGTCGCGGCTTTCGCCTATTGGCCCGGCTGCTGGCCGCGCCAGCTACCAAGCTGCCCATCAGCGTGCTTTACCCTACCGGCGCCAAGCAGGATGAGATCGTGCCTAAGTTCACCAAATGGTATCAATGGGCCGACGTGATTGCCGGGGACTGTCACTTCATTAAGCGCCACATGCCGGACGATTTGAGTGGTACAGTTATTGTGACCAATACCACCACCCCGGCCGATATGGAACTGTTCCGGCAGCGAGGCGTGACCCACGTGATGACCACCACGCCGGTCCTAAACGGCCGTTCCTTCGGCACCAACATGATGGAGGCGGGCTTAACGGCCGTTGCTGGCAAAAACCGTCCCCTCACCAATGACGAACTGCAAGCGCTGATCGACGAGCTACAGCTTAAGCCGACTATGCACCAGCTCTAAATCACGAATTAACCACCTTTAGAGTGGTGCGCGGCACGGGCTAGAGGCATCTAGTCATACATACATCTTGTAGCCCGTGCCTTGCACCCAAACAGTTCACGAGCGACGAAAAATGGACTGCATCATTACCGCCGGGGGTATTCCCGGACCCGACGACCCGATATATGCTTACACCCAGGGCCAATCAAAAGCGCTGCTGGACATGAACGGCCGTACCATGCTCGAACGAGTAGTTGACGCCCTCCAGGGCAGCCGCTACGTGGATGACATTGTCATTGTGGGCCTGGGTCACGATCACGACCAGCAGTTTCAGCGGCCGGTCCACCACCTGCCCGACCACGGTAGCCTATTTAGCAACGGGCTGGCCGGCGTGGCCTGGCTGCGTAAGCAGAAGGGGAAGATTGGCCATATCCTCGTTTGCTCCGGCGACATTCCGGCAATCACCAGTGCCCACATCGACGCCCACATCGAATCCTGCCAGCCGCTCGACAAGGCACTCTACTACACCTTCGCTACCCGCCAGGTTATCGAAGAACGCTTTCCCCACTCCAACCGAACTTATATCAAGCTCAAAGGGATAGAAATTGCCGGTGGGGACGTAATTGTGGCCGACCCATCCGTGACCGACAGCAATCGGGAACTGTGGACCGCCCTGACAGAGGCGCGTAAACACGCCTGGAAGCTGGCCCGTATCGTCGGCCTGCCCATTCTGCTCAAACTATTGTTTCGCCAGCTTGCCATTCGGGATATTGAGAACAAAGCGACCAGCATTTTGGGGCAGCCTACCCGGATTATCCTGACCCCCCACGCCGAACTGGCGATGGACGTGGACAAACCGCGCCAGGTAGACATGCTGCGCCAATATTTGGAGGAGACGTAGTGCGTAGAGCCTTTTACGCACTGCGCACTACGCATCATATACCACCAATCAACACATAAGAGACTAACCACCATGTCCCATAAATACATCGCTATTGAAGGCGTGATTGGCGTGGGTAAGACCACACTGGCCCGCCTGCTACAGCCCCATTTTGACGCCAAGATTTTACTCGAAGTGTTTGAGGAAAATCCTTTCCTGGCCGATTTTTACCAGGACCGGGGTCGCTATGCCTTCCAGACGCAGATCTTCTTTTTGCTGAGCCGCTATCACCAGCAGCACAAGGCCGTGCCGCGGGCCTTGCGGCGGGCAACCCTTATTTCTGACTACACCTTTGCCAAAGATGAGTTGTTCGCCTGGCTGAATCTGAAAGACGATGAACTGGCCATGTACGGCCGTGTTCACGCCGCTCTCAGTGAGAAAATTCCCAAACCCGACCTGATCGTCTATTTACGGGCCGAGCATGAGACGATTATGCGCCGCATTGCCCAGCGCGACCGCCCCTATGAGCGCGATATGGACCCTGGCTACATTCGGGAACTGGCGACCGCTTATGATGCCTGGCTGACCAACATACAAGAGATTCCCGTGCTGACGGTGGACGTGACCGCGCTCGATTTTCTAGGCAGTGAGCAGGATTTGGCCCTGGTAGCCAGAGCGATTGAGGAGAAGTTGGCCCAAGAAGGGGAAAAAACCGAAACGGCCGATTCTCAACTCACCCTTTTGCAGCAGGGCAACCTGCGCGGCTACCAGCAGTTCCACAGCCAGCTAGACCGGCTGAAAGGGTTCGACCCCGACCTGTTTATCAACTACGTGCTGCTGACCGAAGAGCTGGGTGAGGTGGCGACGGCGCTGGTCAAGGTTTGGGGTGAAGAGCAAAAGCTGGCCCGCAACGGCCGTTCTGCTGAAGAAGCCCGCCAACAAGCCCTTGACACCCACCGCGAGACGTTGCGCGAAGAGCTGGCCGACCTGCTGGCCTATACCCTCAAGCTGGCCAACTATGCCGAAATCGATCTGGAGCAGGCCTACCTGGATAAGATGCGCCGCAACGTGGGCCGAGAATGGCCGGGCCAGTTGTTTAAGTGATCAAATGAAACCTACGAGGTCTCAGAGACCTCGTAGGTTTGGGCTGCCTCAACGGCCAGTTCCTCTAACCACTCTTCCTCAATGCGAATGCCCCCCTGGTCAACCAGCTCTGGCAGCAGGGCAACCGCCTTCTCAACCTCCTGATGGGCCGCGGTCGGATTGCCTTGTGCCAGCAAAACGGCCGTTTTGGTACGATGTTGGACCAGCTTCATCTCGGCCGCATTGGCCGGGTGGGTCGCCTGCTTCAAATCCACCAGCTCCAACCAGGCAGCGGCCACCTCCGGGCGTCGACCGTAACGGGCTTCAAAAAAGGCGGCATCCAGGGCACAGAGCGTCAGCGTTGCCGGTTGCGGATTTTCTTGCAGAATGGCCAGGGCGCGGTCCAGGTAAGTGGCGGCCCGCCGGTACTGCTGCCGGTCCATCTCGTAATAGTAGCCCCAGATAGACCCCATCAATTCTTCATGGGAGCCGTCGGCCGGGTAAAGGAGTTCGGTCAGAACGGCCGTATCTGTTTCGCGAGAGCGTTTGCCCTGAAAGGCCTCGGCGATAAGCCAGGTGAGCGCCTGCTGCCGGCGGGCCAGTTCGCCGCGCAGCCGCAGCGTGTCGATCAGGATAAGTGCGTCATTACGCTGGCCGCGAATGACCATCGGGATCAGGCTAAAGGGCAAAATGGCGATGGCGGCAAAGCTCAGAAAGTGGGTCGTCAGGGCCAGGGGCGGCCAGATGATCATATCATGCCAGGCAAAGCGCAGCCCTACAACGGCCAAAGCCAGCAGCAGCGAGGCCAGCGGTCCGCCTAGAATAAACAGCGACCGGCGCCAGCGCCAGCCGTCCCGTCGCTTGGGCACGCTGTAGGCCCAGCCGCCAAAGGCAAACAGCCGGTCCTTCAGGAAGCGCAGCCGCCAGCCGTTGACCTCTCGCCCCAGCCGCAGCGGGCCGACCACCAGGTAAACCAGATGATAGTCTGCCAGCCTGCCGCCCAGAGCGTGGCCGACTTCGTGAAAGGCGACAACCAGATAAAGACAAAGCAAGACGCCGATCATCGAGCCCCAAAAGGTGGTGGGCGGCATGACAGGACCGGGCAGGGCCAGAATGAGCATCCCCATCACAATGCCAGAAACGGCCGTTGCCGCCAGATAGAAAATATACCGGACAAACCGCCACATGGGATTTACGGGCGCTGGTTCCAACGGCCGTATCATGTCGGGCGTTGTTTGCAGCCTGATTGGTTCCACTGTGTCGTCGTTCATGCAGTCATTTCCTGGCAGGTGGGGCAGGCATAGAGACGTCGTCCACCCAGACGCGTCTTGATGATGGGCGTCTGGCAGACGAAGCAGGGCTGCCCGGCCCGGTTGAAGACCCAGTGGCGGTAAACGTGGCGCGGCTGCCCGGCCGCCTTGAGCCGTTCGGCTTGGGCCACGTCATTGGTGATGCCGCCAGTCTGGTAAGAGCGGCGGGTGAGGGCCAGGGCAGCTTCGGCCAGGGCGTCGCGCTGGGCCGGGGTGCAGTCGGCCGGCCGCGCTGAGGGCGGTACGCGGGCTACAAAGAGGATTTCGCTGCGTAAATAGTTGCCCGGCCCGGCCAGAAATTGCTGGTCCAGCAGCAGCGTGGCCAACTGCCGCCGCTGAAAGGCGGGGTCGTGGAAACGGGCCTGGACGTCGGCCAGCGTTACCGCCTCGTCGAGCAGGTCCGGCCCTAGCTTGCTGACGTAGGGGTGGTTGTCTAGCTCTCCTTCGCGCAGCACCTCGATGTCGGACGCACTGTAGAGCAGGGCGGACTGCCGGCCGTTATGGATGGCCAGGCGCAACTGCCGCCTGGTGTCGGGGTAGTCGTAGGCCTTACGGATGAGCCATTTGCCGTACAACTGGTTGTGGCTGTATATGACCCACTGGTTGTCGAACTGGATGACCATGGCTTTGCCGCGAGGGGAAACGGCCGTTACTGTCTGTCCTTCCAGCCGCTCCCGGTAAGGCTGCAAATGGTCAAAAGCGAAATAAATCTCATGGGCGGGTTTACCCACCAGCGCATCCGCCAGCCGGTCTGCCGCCCGCCGTATTTCCGGTCCTTCAGGCATAAAAATGATCCTCGTTTGTTGTGTTTGGCGTGTAATACGCAATACTACCCAATTCTAATACAGTTTGGCCCAAATGCCCGCCATTGGCTACAATTCACTCATGTCAACCAATGAGGCGCTGCCAACCCCAACACCAACCCCAACAGCTTCCGGCAACTACAACTGGTGGGATGGCACCATCCCCCTTGTCGTCGATCTGCTCACGGCTTCCGTGATTACCGCGCTGCCGTTGATTGCCCCCTGGCTGGAGCGGGGCAGTCCGCTGAACGCGGCCGTTTTGATTCCGATCTTTGTTTTATTCTGGCTGTCGGTTCTTATGCTCAAGCGGCTGGCGGCTGTGCCCGGCGCGGCTGCCCAGCGCCGGCTGCCGGACTGGATGTTTGCGCCACGGACGCAGGTTATTCTGGGTGTACTGTTTGCCCTGGCTTTTATGACGCTGCTGGCCCACCAGATCGGCTATTTTGACTCGATTTTTTTGGTAGATGATCGAGAACTGGGGGCGGGCGAATCGGCGAGCTTTTTTGTCCTGATTCCCGGAACCTGGCTGGCGATGACGCTGCTGTACGTGCTGCCGTTGGCCTCGACGCCGCGTGACTGGCTGCCCCGCACCTCGCGCTGGTATTACCCGGTATTGTTTTTGGCGCTGCTGGGGGTGAATTTGATGGTGGTAACGGCCGTTGCCGAACTTTACACCCTCCGTCACCTGATCCTGGAGGGCCGTGGCGCTGGCCTGCTCTGGTTTGGCGGCAGCCTGCTCCTGCTCGGCCTTCTTTTCGGGCCGCCCCGCCTCTGGTACTGGTGGAAAGTGCCGCGCCCGCTCCCTCTCCTCTTCTTTGCCCTCTTGCTGCTGGTCGCCAGCGCATTTATCGTCTAAACGTTTGCCTCCCCTCCCGCTTTTTATGTATACTAAGACAACGACAGCCACAAGGAGGTAAACGTATGCCAGAACCAATCGAATCTTTCCCGACCGATCTGCCTATCCTGATTGATTTTGCCGACCAGCCGGGCCTGGTTGAAGCCAGTCTCGCCTGGCCCAACCGGGAAAAGCTGGAACGGTGGGCCGCCCATTCCCAAACCGCGCTCAACCGGGCTATGGACACCATTGCCGAGATGGCCCAGCGCACGGCCGAACTGCGTGAGCGCGTGCCGACTGAGTTTACCAAAGCCGAGGTCACCTTCGGCGTCAAGCTTGACTACGAAGCCGGTGCCCTCCTCACCAGGGGTGGGGCCGAAGGCAGCATCACCGTCAAGCTGACCTGGGAACGCAAGGAAGACGAATGACAATGTAGGGGCGGGACGGCGCGGTAACCAACCTCGCTACAACCAACCCGCCGCCGCCCGCGCCGTCTCGCCCTATCATGTTTACCACAATCATCCGTAGGGGCAGGACGGCGCGGTAACCAACCTCGCCACAACCAACCGATCTCATTCCGCGCCGTCTCAACCTTGTGGCGGCCGGCATGGGGGCGAGACAGGCGGGGCGGAACGTATTGGTGATAGCCAGGATCATGGCCCGCCTGTCCCGCCCCTACCGTCATTGATGTTGTTGACGCCAGAATGGCAAATTGGCCGATTTGGGGCAAAATACGAGCATGAGCCAGAACAACGGTACCATCCTACAAAACCTGCGCGACTTCACCGTGCAAATCCGCCGGCCGCACAGCGAAACGATTGTCGGTACGGGGCTGGCCATTTCAGCCGAGGGGCAGATCATCACCTGCGCCCACGTCGTGGAAGCGGCCATTGGCGTCCATCCGCGGCAGGCAGGCCAGCGACCGGTCGGCGTCTACTTCCCCCAGGCGCGGGGAGATGAGAGCAAAGCGCGGCTGGCCCACGTGGCCGCCTGCTTCCCCGACCATGACGACGACGTGGTGCTGTTGCAACTGGTCGATGGACCGCCGCCGCTCGGCCCGGAGCAGATGCCCAAGTTGGGATCGGCCGAATCCTCCACCTTCCACCCCTTCCGCAGCTACGGCTACCGTCGCCTGGACAAATACCTGGCCGGACACGCCCACGGCACCATTTTAGACGCCGTGGAGCCGCCGATACGGGCCAGCCTGCAAACGGAGCCAATCCAGGTGGAGTCAAAGCAGATCAACCGGGGCATGAGCGGCGCGGCCGTTTTGGACGTCGCGCGCAACCTGGTGGTGGGGCTGATTTCCGAAGTGTGGCGGGCCGACGCCAGCGGCATTGACCAGGGCACCGGCTGGGCGGTCAACGCCCGCGTCCTCAGCCTGCCGCCGCTGGGCGTGCCCCTGCAAGATGCGCCCCATCCCCGGCAGGCCGCCCCCCAACCGCAACCACAATACCAGGAAGCAGCGCGGCAACTGGCCCACGTCCGGATCGAATCCCAATTCCACGCTGCGCCGCCGCCGCTGGCCGAATGGGTGGGGCGGGCCGACCTGCTCGACGGCCTCAACCGGGACTACGACAACCCGGCACGGCGGGTGACGGGGCTGATCGGCTTTGGCGGCGAGGGCAAGAGCAGCCTGGCCCGGCGCTGGGTGGACTCGTTGCACGATTTGCCAAATCGTGTTACTGGGGTTTTCTGGTGGGGCTTTTACGACAACGCCAGCGTAGACGAATTCCTGGAAAAGGCGCTGGCATTTGTCAGCGGCGGCCAGATTGACCCGCGCCGCATCCCGTCCAGCAGCGCCAAGGCGGAGGTGGTGGCCGCGCTGCTGGCCCATGGGCGATTTGTCTTCGTTCTCGACGGGCTGGAAGTGTTACAGCGGCAGGAGGGGGACGACTACGGCCTGTTACGCAGCCCCGACCTGCTCACCTTCCTGGAACTGTTGGCCGCGCCGGGGCATGACAGCTTTTGCCTGATTACCAGCCGCGCCCCGCTGCTCGATTTGCTGGCCTACGACAGCTACACCCACCGCGACGTGGGGCCGGTCAGCCCGGCCGACGGCCGTTCCCTGCTGCGCGCCCTGGGGGTGACGGGGCCGGACGCCGCCCTGGACCAACTGGTGGCCCAGTGGGATGGCCACGCCCTGACGCTGTCGCTGGTGGGCACGTACCTCAAGTGGCAGCACGGTGGAGACGTGGGTTATGCGAACGATTTTGACCCCGTGGAAATAGAAGCAGCCGCCCCGCCCGACGCGCCGGACGAGATGCGGCGGCGCTACGGCCACGTCCACCGGGTGCTGCGCCGTTATGACGCCCATTTGACGGCGGCGGAGCGGGAACTGCTGCGCCGCTTTAGCGCGTTTCGCACGCCGGTGGGGGTTGATGCTTTGCGGAAGATGAAGGAATGGGACGCAGATGGCGCAGATGACGTAGATAAAGAAGATAGTTTGTTGTTGAAGGATATGGGGGAAGCGGAATTTGGGGGGCTGCTGGGGCGGCTGGTGGGCTACCGGCTGCTGCGGCACAATGAGGCGGCGGGGACGTACATCAGCCACCCGCTGGTACGCGGCCATTACCTGGCGCTGCTGACGCAGAGCGGGCAGGCGACCCAGACCCACGAGCAGATCAAGGCCTACTACCTGAGCCTGGCCGGGGATACGCCCCATAACCCCACGCTGGAGGATTTGGCCCCGCTAATTGAGGTCGTCTACCACGCCTGCCGCGCCGGGGCGTATGATGAGGCATATCAGATTTATAGAGAACGCATCAGGCAAGATAATCGCTATTCAGTACCCGACATAAAATTTAACCTCGGTTAACTTTCGTAAAAACTTGCCAAAATGAAGAAAATTAGGCATGGTTGATGCTCCAAACAGTCCAATGTA
>SLGK01000091.1 GCA_007123775.1 Anaerolineae bacterium
AGTGCGGTCATAACCTGCTATTTGATTGAAAAAGTTCAGAATGGCAGGTTCGCGGTAGCCTGCCTGGTTTTTGGTCAAATTAGGCTTGTTTTGCCTCTTGACATTTCACCGTATTACTTGACGACAATGACGACAATGAGCCAGGTACACCCGGTATTTACCCGGCCCGCAACAGCGCCAGCGACCCAGAGTTCGGTTCCGGCCAAAAGTGGAGCTATCTGGCCAATACCGGTCTTTACCGTTTTACTCACATAGGCGGGTCCATTGGCTTGGCCGATGCCACCCGTTTTATTGGCGATCTGGAGCCAGGCGAATGTAAAGTTCAATACTGGTCGTTCACCTACCCGGCCTGTGCTAACACGGGGGCGGGCGACGCAGTCGAACCCCCCTGTACAACCACCCCAACCTGGGGGCCGTCTATTAAACCGGACGACGATCTCTCTTTGCACTTTGACATTTGGGCAACCGCTGACGACATTACAGACCCGGCCTACGCCAGATGGCGCATGACCATGCGCAACCAGATTTCGGCCATGGCCAATAAAATCCGGCCCAACCCTGATGGGCTCTGGTTCAATACCGATACGAGTATCGTCGCTCCAGGTTCGGTCATTACCACCAACGGCGTTCTCTACACCCTGGGCAACGTTCGCTTTGGCTTTGACAATGATGGCGACTTTGTGCCAGACTTTAACGCCTGGCTGCAACCCTTTGGCGATGTCAGCTACGATCCCTCTTGCTTCCGCCTGATTCGCAGCAGTACGGTTTTGACCGTCTCCCGCAGCGGCGGTAATCCTGCTCTGATTATTGAGACAGATGATCAAAACATCCACCCCATTTATGGCGGGCCGCTTTACTTTACCAACCTGCCACCAAACAACAACGGCGTGCGTGGCGAAGTGCGTTACACTTTCCTGGCTTTAGGCGGCCCTTGCTCGCTGCCCATTTCGCCTTATCAGGAAGTAGCTTCCGGTTTTGACAATGAAAAGTTCAACGGTGACTTCGGTACGGGCATTCCCACCGTGCAGAGCAGCGCCCCGGAAGTGATTGTTAGCAAGTCCGGTCCGGACAGCGTGGCCGTAAATACGATCTATACCTACAGTATTCCCTTCCAGAATACAAGTGTCGAGAGTTCGGCCGGCCTGACGCTCAACAACGGCGGCATTAATATGCCCCTGTCGGTTCGGGATATAGTCCCTGAAGGATTGCAATATGTTGGTGGTTCCGCCGCAAGCGGGAATACCAATCCCACCGGCTGCTGGTCGGACTGTTACACCATCCGCTACTCTACTAACGGCGGTGCTACCTGGAGCGCAACTGATCCTGGCGATAGAGTTAGCACGGCTGCTAATCCGGTTGTTATTCAGTGGTGGCTTAACGATGTGCTGCCACCCTTAGGCAGTGGGGAGGTCACCTTCCAGGCTCGCGTTCCTACCGACTACACTGGCAGCCCCTTTATTGTTAACGAAGCCTGCCTCAACTTCGGCGGTGGCGCCAACTTTGCCTGCGACACCGATGTAACCATGATCGAGGGTAACAATAGCATCGGCAACTTCGTTTGGCGTGACCTGAACACCAACGGGGTGCAAGATGGCGGGGCTGAGACGGGCATTGAAGGTGTGACCGTCTGGCTCTACTGGGACGTCAACGGCAACGGCGTATTAGATGATGACGCCCTGCTCATTGCGGCCATAGAAACAGACGAAAACGGCGAATATGTCTTCCCTGATCTGCCCGATGGTGATTATCTGGTGGTAGTAGACAGCGACAGCCCCAACCTTCCTGATGGATACGCCAATACAACCCCGGCCATTCATCCTGTTACCGATTTAAGCGGTGGCACAGATTATACTTTGGCTGACTTTGGCTTTGGCCCGGTGTTGAGCCTCGTTAAACGAGTCGTGGAAGACACCGGCCCGCCGGCCGTGCCACCAGCATATGAAGGGCATCCTGTTACCTATGAAATTGAGTTGACCAATAATTTACCCGGCAACGGTACCGGTCAACCCACTGCCTGTACCTATACGGTCTGGGCCGGTGGTGGCCAAACCAATCAGGGGCCGAACAAAGACTTCTTCTTCCCTGAAAGAGCCTGGGATGGCAATGAAAATAGTTTTGCTGAGGGTGAATGGGTTGGCGGTACCAACAAATGGCTTTACGGCAACAATTTTATCGGGCTAGATGCATTTGACAGCAACCATATCATTCGTCTGGAAGCCATTAGTCGAATCTATATTGATGGGCCAGTCCTCACTAACGACTTCCTGAGGCTTTACCTGACAACATTTGCTTTTGGTGATGCATCCAATAACCCACGCCAAACTGCACCTGAAAGGGAAACAACGTTTGCTGCAGGCTTTCTAGAACCTAATTTTAGAGGCGTAAACAATGCGGCCTACGTTGAGTGGCTTGTATGGGACCTTGCTGTTGATGGAGCGTGGGGCCACGCGGACATCAACAGTCCAGCCTGGCGCCTGGTAGTGGAACCAGACAAAACTGGGGGAGCGGATGGAACTCAGGTATTCGTAGCTAACCTGGGCTTGCGAATTACAACTAACGAAACTTGCGGTGGTTCGGTCAGCACTATTGATCCTTTACCCTTAACAGACACGTATGACGCCGATAAACTGGAGTTTGTCTCAGCATCACCTTTGCAAAGCTCCGTAACCTTTACCGATACGCCTTATGCTAACACGGGTATTATCTCCTGGAATAATGTCGGTCCGTTGCATGCTGGCCAGACTAAAACGGTCACGGTTACTTTCCTGGGTCTGGAGCCACAGGGTAATGTGACCACAGAAATTACCAATACAGCAACGGTAACCGGGGCGACGTTTAGTAACGGCCGTGCGGTCAACAACGCAGAAGACGACGCGGTCATTGACTTGGAACCCACCGGCTCTATCAGCGGCGTGGTCTGGAATGACAACGGTCTAGGCGGCGGCACTGGCAGTAATGGCGTACAAGATGGAGACGAAGCTGGCATTGCTGGTGTTACTGTCTATCTATGCATTACTTCCTCCTGTAACAGTGACAGTGCTGTTGCCACAACCGTCACGGACGCGGATGGCAACTATACCTTTGGCGGTTTGCTAGATGGGAATTATTATACGGCCGTTGACACCACAACTCTCCCCGCCGGCAACACCCAAACAGGCGACCCCGATGTGCCCGGTGCCAATTGTGGTGCCTCCTGTGATAATCAGACCACAAACCCTGTTAACGTCAGTGGTGCAGCCGATATAGCCAACATAGATTATGGCTATACCGTGCCCAACACCATTTTCGGCCATGTCTGGAACGACCACAATGGCGACGGTACCCTGGATGACGTAACGGGGATTGCCGGTGTCACCGTGCGTCTGTTTGACAATGATACTGAAATTGCCACCACCACAACCGACGCCAACGGCCGTTATATCTTCACCGGTATGGCCGACGGCAACTATCGTATTGTCATTGATTCTGGCACTTTGCCCAATGCAAGTGATGCTGATGTCAACTGGCAACAAACCTACGATCCCGACAACGATCTGGATGACCAACATACCATCCCTGTTACCATTGAAGGCGGTAATATCTTCGGTGCTTATGACTTCGCCTACTACAAAGGTGGCGACTACAGTATCTCCGGTACAGTTTACGCCGACTGGAACAGCAACAATGAGCTAGATGGCGGTGAGCCTGGCTTTGCAGGCATTACCGTGACCCTCTACGATGAGGATGGCAACATTGTCGCTGTTACCACAACCGATGAGAATGGCGACTACACCTTCGGCGACCTGCCGCCCGGCACATTCACCGTAGTCGTCAATGAAAACGATCTGCCCACCCAATATAGCCAGACCCAAGACCCGGAAACGCCCGGCGATACTTGCACAAATTGTAATGGCCAGGGTACCGTCACCATTGGCGCGGCAGATGTCGAAGATTTTAACTTCGGCTACGAGCCGGCTGGTTACGGCATCATTGGCGACCGCGTCTGGCGTGATAACAACGGCGACGGTCTCCAGCAAGCGGGCGAACCCGGCCTGGAGAACATAACCGTTTACCTCTACGTAGACCTGAATGGCAACGGTGATTACGTTCGTGTTGACGAAACGCAAACCGGAGCTAATGGTATCTACAGCTTCGACAACCTGCCCCCTGGTGACTACCGCGTTGTGGTTGACACCGAAGATGACGACCTGCCCCTCGACGGCTACGACAATCCGATGGTCACCACTACGCCGACTTTCTTTGACGTGGCATTGGCTTCTGGCCAGACCTACCTGGACGCTGATTTTGGCTTCGCCCCCGGCGGTGTCATCGGCAACACCATCTACTGGGATGCTAACGGCAACGCCGAACAAGACCTAAATGAACTAGGTATCCCAGGTGTTACCGTTGAGCTATGGGTTTGGGATGCTGAAGCTGACGATTGGGTTTTCTACGATGATGCTGTCACCGATGCGGATGGCGAGTACCTGTTTACCGGTCTGCCGCGAGGAAATTACCAGGTCCGCGTGGATACTGACAGCGCACCTATTGCCGGCCGTAATCTAACCGGCGACCCTGACACAAACGGCATCCCCTGTACCCCTGATCCCGGCACTCCCTGGTCCGCTTTCTGTGACAGCCAACACGAAGTGGAAATTCGCCCCGGACAGGTCTACCTGGGCGCTGACTTTGGCTACCAACCCACCGGTGTTATCGGCGACACCATCTGGCTAGATAGCAACGGCGATGGTGTCCAAGACCCTGACGAAGGGCCAATCCCCTTTGTCAACGTATGGCTGTGTGCCACTGATAGTCCATGTGACGCGAGTACCGCTGTCTTGACTACAACAACTGATGCCGATGGTTACTATAGTTTTAGCAATATAGATGCCGGCACCTGGTATGTTGCTGTAGATGTAACCACGTTACCTGCTGGCTTATCACCAACTTACGACCTGGATAGTGGTACGACAGCTCCTGACAACATTACCCAAGTTGTGTTGGAAAATCAGGGGGATAGCAACCTTCAGGCAGACTTTGGCTATGCCTACATAGGTGACTTTGCCATCAGCGGCTATCTCTTTGACCATCCGGTGGATGGTGAAGGAAACCCGATAGCCAGAACGGAAGGCCCACGCGCCCAGGCTGGTGACTTGACCTACACGGATGTGGTTGTCTATCTCTGGCGCGAGAATGATAGCGGTGGTTATACGCGCATTGCAGAAACGGTGACGGGTAGTAATGGTCTCTATGAATTTGGCAACTTGCCGCCCGGCAATTATGCTGTATCTGTTGATGCCAATGATCCTGCCCTAGAGGGTACCAGCCACGCAACCCATGCTGGCATTTACACCGGCGAAGGTGAGATTCCTGCTGCTGAAAATGATGGCATGGTGTTTGAGTATGTTGTGATTACCGCTAGCAATGTTGAGAACATAGACTTTGGTTTTGGTGGCGACGGCAACCCAACGGCCGTTTTCCTCCAATCCCTCCTGGCCACAACTGGCAGCCAAATCATGCTGCCCTGGCTGTTGGTTATGCTGCTGCTGACCTTCACCGGTATGGCCGTACGCCGCCGCGCTTTGCGGCACAGTTAATACCCGTCTTTAGCCCGGCGCGGCTGCCATAGCCGTGCCAGATTAGCCAAAACCCTCGCGCCGAGGTGCTGCGTCGAAAATCAAGCAGCACTTCGGCGCGAGGTTGCTTATGGCGCACCTCCACGCCACGAGTTTGTAGCTGTTACGTAGCATTAACGTACTACGCACGCCGCGCGACCTCTTGTATAATCGCCCTATGTCTGACCAATACCGATTAGAAGCGACGGTATACGGCCGTGTTCAGGGCGTTTCCTTTCGCTACTATACGCAGCAAGAAGCGCGACGGCTTGGCCTGACCGGGTGGGTAGCCAACCATCCCGATGGCACGGTCCGGCTGATTGCTGAGGGACCACGCCCGGACCTGGAAAAACTGCTCACCTTTTTGCACCACGGCCCGCCGGCGGCTCTTGTGCGTCAGGTAGAAAGCACCTGGCAGCCGGCCGGGGGCGAATGGCGCACATTCGGTGTAAATTATCTTGGCAACTAGTAAACGCGATGATAGCTCAGAATCCCACGACCGACTCCTTTCAGAAACGGCAGCAGTTAGCCTGGTTTATGCTCCTGGGCAGCTTTGGCTTTTTCCTGCTGCTGCTGGTGCTGGTTCCCTTTGGCGTCAACACCTATTTAATAAATGCCACACAGCCATTGCAGTTGCAACTGAACGCCAACAATGGCTCAGTGAGCATTGTGGAAACGTCGGGTGCGCGATTGGCACTGCTACCAGACGAGCCGCCGCGTGAAGTAGAGTTAGGTACAACCATTTTTACCAATGTAACGGCTACCGGCCTTTTTACCATCCTGACGCCTGACGAAGAGAAGACGTTGGCCCGGCTGCAACTATACAGTAACACAGAACTGGATTTGGTCACGGCTGAGCAGCCTCGCTTTGGCTTGAGTGACCGGCCACGTCACGCCTATTTGTCACTGGATAATGGGCGGATACGTCTCACAGTGCCTGATGGGGGTGAACGGCCGTTTCAACTCACGCTGGTAACGCCCCATGCCACTTTCTACATGGGTCAGGCCGGGCAATACTCCGTTGAGGTTAATGGCGCTAACAGTCAGTTCACGGTTCATGAAGGCCAGGCTATGATCCGGACCGAGACTGAGACGCATACCATGACGGCCGAACAGCGTGCTGTTGTCACGGAAGACCAGACCATTCGTGGGGCATTGGCCACTGAGCGCAATTTACTGCAGAATGGTGACTTTTCTCAGGGTCTCAGCCGTTGGGCGCTGTTTGCGTGGCGTTTGGAGCTGGAGGATCAGCCATCCGGCATGACCGACGTCCGGGAGGTTGGCGGTGCGCCGGCGCTGCACATTGCCCGCAGTGGCCTGGGCCACGCTGATGTCAAGATGCGCCAGACCATTAACCAGGACGTAACCGACTTTCAGGGCTTGCGGCTACACGTTACCTTTCGCATTGTGTACCAAAGTCTGGAAGTGTGTGGCATACAGGGCAGCGAGTGTCCGCTCTTCGTTTTGCTTAATTTCATTGACGGCAATGGACTTAGCCGGGAGTTTCAGCACGGTTTTTACGCGCTGGGGACACCCGATGATGATCGCACCCCCGGTGCCTGTATTTCCTGCGCTCTAATTCAAACTTCTCACGAGCGGGTTCCGGCCAACCAGATTTACTTCTTTGAGATGGATATTCATGAGGAGTTGGCTCGTCAGGGCTTTAACCCACCCAGTTTTATCGAGAGCCTATCGCTCATTGCCTCCGGCCACAGTTTTGAGGTAGACGTGATTGACGTCGCTCTGATTGCTCAGGAGTAAGCGGTTGGCGGTCAGGGGCCTGGCCAGTTGTGGAGCCAATGTTCCAGATCGGCCGGCTTGTTGGCCACGATGGGGGTGAAAGTAACGCCGGGATAGTGCTGTTGGAACCAGGCCGCCGTCAGAACCTGGGGCCAATGATGGGGATTGACAGCCAGAACGTGCCGGTGTTCCAGGTCGCCCAAGCCAGCGTCATCGGCCGAAAAACCAATGGTAAAACGGCCGTTAAAACTTCCTTTTGCTGCAGCCAACAACCACTTTTCGTTGGCTGTGGGCGGCAGCAACACATAAACCCGCTTATAGGTGGTGCGAGCCGAATCACTGGCGACTAACTGTACTTCGCGGGCCACGCGCAGCAGCCGCAGAGCCAATAACCGTGCCCCCTCGTCCCCCACGAAACGTATTTCGTACAGCCCGTCCATATCCGTGTCAAAGGAGTAGCGCCAGATGGTGCGCCCTTCGTCAATTGTTTGGCCCTGATGGGTAACGCGCACTGGCTCATCGTTGGGTCGTTGGACGAAGAGATCAACCTGCTCGTGGGCGCGGGTGGAGGAGATAACGGCCGTTACTTCATCGCCGGGCTGTGGTCGTTCCGGCTCAACCGTGATGTGGGTATCGCCAACACCGACAATGTTGATGCTGCGCTTGTGGCGACCGATGGGGCGTAGATAGGCGTTGCGCCAAAAAACAGTTTGCTGGCGCTTAGGTAGCGTAGGGGCTGACTTAAGGTAGAGTGTTATAACGGCCGTTTCTGCCTCAGCCACCAGGCGCAACGTTTGCCAATGGCTGAGGGGCTGATACGTTTCACTCCAGATAATTAGCGGGCTTTCCGGGTCTAAACCACCGCTGGGGTCAATGCCGATTTGCAGATTAACGTCGCTGGCTTCTAGCCGGCTGCCTGGTTTGGTATCGTCGCTAGACCAGGCCTGCCCTTCAACCGTTAACTCATACTCGTTGCCGGGAGCTGACGGTACTTGTTGCCATAGCCCCGCCGTGTGCGTGCCCCAGGGGGTGCTGACCTGCTGGGCCGGCTGGTTGTCCAGGGTGATTCGGTCAAAGGCAGGTCGGCGGTTTTGCCAGTTGGGGCCATCTTCCTCGCTTTCTAACCACCAGGGTGCCCAGCCTTCGGCCACCGTCAACAAGGATTCTCCGCGAAACGGCCGATACGGTTCACCCAACTTGTCGTTTAACAAGATACGCTTTTGACTCATATAGCTCTTCTGATCCGCGTCCCGCTAATCAAATCCTAAGCCCCGTTCTTTCAAAGAGACATATCGCTGCCGGCCGATAATGATGTGATCTAGTACGCTAATATCCAGCAGCTTACCGGCCTGAACCAGTTGGCGGGTCACGTTGACGTCTTCAGCCGAGGGAGAGGGGTCGCGTAGAGTAGGAACGGGAGCGTCATACTGGTGTTGCCACATGCGATTTCTCCCATTCCTCTCCCCGAACCGGACTTGCGACTTTCACCGCATCCGGCTCTCCATCAAGTCTATTGTTGTA
>SLGK01000334.1 GCA_007123775.1 Anaerolineae bacterium
ACCCCACCGCTGCCCGATAATAGGCCAACAGCGCCGCCTTCGACGCTGGCGCCGCCTGCTTGGCCGCCAGATAGCGGCGGTAGGTGGCTGCTTCTTTCTGGTTGCCGGGGTCAACGGCCGTTCCGTCTCCATAGACTAACTGCCCCGCCCAGCCGTTGCCGTTGGCTGTGGGGGTTGGGGAATCATGGCACGCAACGGGACGGCCGTTACCATTTCCCTGCTGTCCATTACCCGACGGCGACGGTGAAACGGCCGTTGCCGCGCCATTGGTCTCACGGCTCGTGGGGACCAGTAGGTAGCGTGGCAGGAGGCTAACCCACTCCTGATGGATCAGCATCCGCACCATGTCCCAGGCCCGCAGGTAGGCCAGGACCGTCTCGGCCAGCCGTTGGGCTTCGTGCCGCTTGAAACTGACATTAACGGCCGTTATCGCCTGACCGGCCGCTATAATCGCGCCGGTGTCAGTCAGCTTGCCGGTCTGGCGGTGGTCTGGTTGACCCTGCGTGGTCGTAACGGCCACGCAGGGTAGGTTCTGTGGTTGTGCTTGGCGTTGATAAGGTCAAGCCCGGCAACGGCCGTTTCCGGCTGCAATCGTCTCTTTTGCAGAAAGCGAAGTACTGCTTCAAGGCGGCGTTGCTGGCAGGTGATTAAGAGGTCAGTCGCCTTCGTATAGAACGACGGTATGTCCACCTGTCGCTGTGAGGGCATGGTTGACCGCCGGCTGCTGCTAATCGTATTCAGCCTATGGGCACGGCAGCACGCCCGGTGGGGGAGGGGGCAGCGGCCGGCACGGTGCTTGCCGTCGCGGCCGTGCCGGCTGCGCTCCAGGCTGCCTGGGTAACACAACTGAGATGCGCCCACACCATAACGGCCGTCTGCAACAACGCCCCTGATCTGCTTGCCCGTTCTGATACCGCCTTCTATACTTTGTCTGCTGTATTCCCATCACGTTCAAGAGGCGATTTATGTCCCAGCCCATCGGCATCGCGGTAACTGACAACATCCTGGCCCGCATAGACGGCTTTGACAGGCTCATGATGAAGGGTCTCCTCGATCTCGACGATCCGGCAGACGAAGACGAGCAGATTCTGGCCAGCGCCGTCCTGGAAGCTATCGTCCAATACCAGGCCGGCCAGGGGCGTGGCTTTCTCCTTTGTGATCGCTTCGGCCCGCTGCAAGCCTGGTATGTGCCCCAGGCCGACCAAAAAGCGGCTTTAACCCGGGTCCGGCACGATACACGTCGTCGCCTGGAAACGATGCTGGCCGGCTATGACCCGGACATCGAAGCGGTGGTCGTCACCGTCACGCTGGCGCGCATTCAGCTAACGCACATCAATCTTGTCGGCAGCGTCTTGGGCGAAGCCGACCACAAACGCATCCCGCTCAGGCTGCAAGCGCCGATCAAGCTGCCGCCTGACGTCCGCCTGGAAAAGGTGCCCCGGCCAGACGGTTCGGTGGCCTATACCTTCACCCATGAGCAGTGGGGGCTGCTGGGGCACATTGTGGTCGGTGGCTACGGGGCAGGCCATAGCACCTATCGGGTTGAGCCGGCCGCCGATGCCCTGAGCCACCCCAATTACCAACGCAAGCTACAGTTGTTTGAGCGGCTGGCCCAAGAACTGGAGCAGAAGTTCTTCGCCACGCTCAGGCAGGCGCCGCCTCGCGCTGACGGCCGTCCCGGTACGGCGCAAACGGTTGGCCTGGCCAAACTGTATGCGGCCTTCATGAACATCCCCAACGATTTTGAGATGGCCCAATTTGTGCAGCGTTTGTCGGCCGCGGAACTGGATAAGCTGACGGCGGTGGTTGAGGAAGCGCGGTCTCAGGCGCGTGGCTCTGATGTCATCGCTTTTGAACAACGCCTGGCCATGTTGCGGCAGCTGCGCCAGACGCCGGCGGCGATTAGCCCGGTCGTCCAGGCGCTCTACAACTATCTGCAACTGGACACAGAGGCGGATGGGCGTGCCTATCTACTGGCGCAGGCCGACCTCTTGCTAACCGATGCGGCCGAAGCAGCGATGGCTGAGTTCTGGGGACACGATGAGGTCTCACAGTCCCATGTAGATCGTTTCCGGGCTTTGCTGCAGCGGGTGCGGCGTGAGGTCTAACAGCCATGCGTGACTTGCCCCAAGACCCGCCAGCGGCCGCGGCCGACATTGCCGCCGAACTGGACGAAGAGAAAGCCCACGTCATTCTCCAGATTGAGCGCATCATCAACCACCTGGGCGTGGAGGCGGCCTATGCCTTTTTGGACCAGACGAAACAATGTCTGTCCGAGGGGGGCGTGCTGACCCACGACGGCAAGCGCAAACGGTCGCCGGGCGGCACTTTTTTCTTCCTGGTGCGCGGCGGCGTGACGGCCGAGCAGCACCAGGCCATCTGGCCCCAACACCAGCTGCCCGGCCATCTGCGGCCGCGACGAACCAAGCCACCCCGCTTAACCTGGGACGAGGCCCGCGCTGCCATCCCCGATGCCCTGAGCCAACAAGGAACTGCTATGAGTGCGAAACTGACCCTGGTCGGCCGGCCGGGGAAGATCATTGAGAAGGAACACGTCATTATCACCACGCTTACCAGCGACAGAGCGCCGTCCATCCCCAGAGGCGTGCCCAAAGCACCGGAGGCCCCGGTCGTTTACCTGGTCTTCATTGCCCGCCAGCAGTGGGAGCGGGTGGCCGAGGCGCTGGCGGCTGATGAGGCAGAGCGTTTGGTTGTCACGGGCTACCCGGTCCTGGACAAGCAGACGGAGGCGATTGTGGTGCTGGGGCAGTCGGTCTCAACGAAGTTGACTACGACCACCAGCCAGCAGGAGCGGAAACGGCCGTCTGGAAGGAAGCCATCTGCATAATTCACGCCCAACACAAAAGCCCTCAGGTTAAAGCCAGCTGGCCGACCGCGGAAAAGCCGTAGTCGAGACCAGGACAAAGTGGGGGGCAGATTTCGTGAGCGTTCAGAGAAAGTGTCTCGTGTTCGAGTATCTAGGAGAGTTTGGACTAATTGCCAACTTTCTCACGCTGGTATTGCTGAGTCTTCTTTTCTGGTAACCCTCAATTCATCCTGGTATCCATCATAAGTCTGGGCCAGATGTGCTGCTTGCAGATTGGAGAAATGAGGTCGTCTCTTCATGCGGTATGTGAAAAGTCGATAACCTCCTTTTGAACCCACATTGTCGCCACTTAGTAGATTTTTCAAGTCATTTTCTGTTATGATGATTGAGACAGTTTGAGAATATTGCTACTAGCTACCCAACACTTTCGGAATCGCAATGATTACCAGAGCGAATTTGGCAGAAATGCGCAAAAACCCATTCATTTTGAAGAGCCGTAGTCTGTTGAAACCAGCTAAATAGCCTTCAAAAGGGCATTTTTCAGAGACTGTTCGTCAGATTTCGCCACTTGTTTTCTCTGGTATCGACAGCTCTGCACAAACTGTCGGTTAGCTAGGTATAGTTACAATCATAGTAGGCTGTTAACAATGAAACCCACTCGTATTGTACTTACAGATGCCCAGCAGTCGTTTCGCCATGATTTGTCTAATTTTCTAAAATCAATTCCGGCATTCAAAGTAGTTGCCGAATCTTGTTCCGGGAAAGAAGCCGGTTACCTCGTCAGCACTGGTAAAGTGTTCTTAGCCAGGCCAGAATCAAAGATTTTCACCAACATTAACAGATAGCCAGCATGCACATAAGCTACCCTATCTAGGCTTGTATCAATGCCGCTCCGGGCAAATTGTTTTCTGAAGCAACCGGAATGATTCCATCATGATTACCTGTGCTTAACTTGTATTCTCAAAGATGCCTTTATGTTATCTTGGTTAGGCACATATTAAGGAGGGTCTTCTCATGCAGAGAATTCGCAGGCGTTATTTTAGAGCATTTATCTACTGGTTTTCATTAGTTGGGTTACTTCTGCATCTCTTTTCTGCCATACCAACTCAAACTACAATTACGCTTGTATCTGCAACCCAATCCGAGCCTGATACAGAGTCACCTCTGGATGAAGGGATCATGGTTGATACCTATGTCACCCGGCCTGTTTTGGTAATGGAGACAGCTCCGTTAACCACGAATGCCAACCTGGGGGATACCATAGAATTGGTAGTACAGCTACAAAACAAGGGTAATGCTGATGCTGAGGATGTGTGGCTTTTAGTGGATGGCGGCATGACCCTGTCTGCTACAGCACAGCAGTTAGAATTGCTGCCAGCCGGTGACTCACAGGATATTCAG
Organism: Anaerolineae bacterium; assembly: GCA_007123775.1. GTDB lineage: Bacteria > Chloroflexota > Anaerolineae > Promineifilales > Promineifilaceae > SLGK01. Next base: position 4,229 of record SLGK01000334.1, read on the forward strand.
ATACCATTGCAAGTCAATGGTCGTACTGCCATTCCTCAAATATTGCTAGTCACTGTCACGGCCGCCAATCTTGTTGCTCCTATTCAAGCAGATACGATTGTAGCTTTTGAGCCATCTATGGAAACACTAACAACCAGTTCGCGCTGGGGTATGGTTGAAGGCGATTTTCCCCAGAAGCTGGCGACTTGTCCATAGATATCTTAGCAGAACAACGTCTGGTTAACTCCCATTACCTAGGGATTATTCTGCAGTTTCGAATAGACGGGCCCCTATCAGCCTGGCCTCAGGCGGGTGGTGACCTGTCTATTGACTTAGACGGCCTGATGACCCCCGACCAAATATTGAATAAGACACTATCGTTAACCTATCGGATGGAACCGGATAGCAGTGAGAATGAACTGGCTTATACCTATGATTCGGCTACCAACCGGATAGCTTTTACACTGGTCGATATGGGAGAATATACCCTGCGCGTAACGACTACCAGCAGCGCGTTAAATTCTCCTGCGGACCCTGCTGTCTGGAAACCAATAATTAATGAGCCTGTCGTTTCACTCTTCCAGGGAGGCGCTAGTTACAATTACCCTATCTTGACACCTCCAGGCCCTGGTGGCTTCCAGCCGGAACTAGGACTCGTATACAACAGCCACACAGGAAACAACGGTATGGCCGCCAAGGTACTTAGTGGCTGGTTGAGTTTCGGCTGGAACCTGGCCGGTACCGTGGACATAATTCAAGCCATAAAGGTGTGCGACCATGGAAATTATGCTGCCTGCCCCTTACGGGATGGAGGTGACAATGGAAATGATGGAAATAGACAGTTTACGCTACGGCTGAATGGTACAGGTTATGACCTGGAACACCACCAGGGAAAAAATTATAACGGTCAGGTCGGACGATACCATGTGGTAGGCAATGCCGCGCTGTATGTTGAAATGTGCCGTTATGAGAACAGTGGTGCGGCTACTCTGGCCTGTTTGGCTGAAGATGTTGGAGATGGTCAGGCGAATGGCCGCGCCGATGCGCCAGGTCAACATAGTGGTGCATATTGGATTGTCAAAAGTCCGGATAATACGACTTACCGGTTGGGGTATACTGATAACTCGGAACAAGAGCTACGCAACCCAGATAGCGGGCTGGAAGGATTAGCGGCGCTGAGTTGGCGGGTAGATATTGCCCGCGATCGGTTCGGTAATGAGATTGTTTATACATATGAAGAACATGCCCCCTCTTTTGATGAGGGCTTATACCGTGCCCCTTCCAGTTACTTAAAGCAGATTGACTACGGATACAATCGCATCGAATTTTCCAGTATAAATGTAGAACACTGGTTTGGCGTACCCACTCATGAGAAACGGGTCGTTTCCTGGGAGACCCATGTTCTAGGACGCATTGACATTAAAGCCCAGGATTATCTGAACCCTGTTCCCCAAGCTTACCAGACTGTACGTTCCTACATTTTAAACCATATCGGTCAGCGTCATGGTCATGATCACGACGGTGGCCCCAATCCCTTTGGCGCACGGCAGACGTCATGGTGTGAAGGGCAATACACGCATAACCTGACCAACTGGCATGTGGGGCTACTAACTTCTATTACAGAGTGGGGTGCCGATGGTCAACCATTGGTCGAAGGTACTCCTAATGTGTCCTTCGCGTATCAATTCCGGCGCACTGCTTTCTATGAGCATTACCATGACAATGGGGATGGTACCGGTCATTGGACTCGACTGCGCTATTGCTACCCTTTCCTGGACGAAATACATACGTTACACGGCCCGGCCAACAATGAACCAACCGTTTCTTTTGCCTATCACCCCGATACCCACTATCATTCACTACCGAGCTATTATCAAAATGGTAATGCCCCCGAACACACACAAGCCTGGGTCAACAGGGTAAGCGAGCAGATCGTGCATAGCGGTTGGGAGAACAGCGCTCCCTTACAGCGTATTCGTTACCTGTATGCTAACCCACAATATGGCGGCGCTTATAATGGTGAGGCAAAAGCATTTCAAGGATATGCCCTGGCTTACCGGGAATGGCTGGACGAAGCCGGCCAGGTCCACCATCGGGAAATCAATCATTTCCTGGCCTATCCCTACGACCACACCAACAGTACGTTGAGTGGTCGCTTAGAGAGCCAACGCCTGGAAGCTGCCAATGGCCGCCTGTTTAAAGAGGTAGAAAATGAGTGGGTAATCGGTTCTGCACCGGCCCGGCCAGCATTACTCGAGCAAACAGTTGAAGAAGAAGCCAGTAGCGGAGTCGCTAGACGGATTGTTTATCTTTACGATGACTTTGGCAACCGGACAGAAGTGCGTGATTTTGGTCGTGATCTGACCAGTGAGGATTCTCCCTACCGGACCCAGGAGACCTTATATACAGCCAACACAAGTGCGGCCACTAATAGTGGTGACGTCTGGCTGGTTAACCTGCCCTGGCGCACGACGACCTGGGCGGGGCTGCCCAATAACAGTGACCCCGATAAGATTATCAGCAGGCAGCGCTTCCGATACGATAATGCTCCCTGCCACACGCCCTCGGCTGCCCCTACCCAGGGCTTGCTGTCTCACATAGACAGCTACAATCCTGAGGATGGTGGTGGCCCTTGTGGCGACATCTGGCTGACCACAGCCCATTATTATGGGGAAGAGGGCAATGCCTGGTGGCAACTGTCACGAGTAGTAGACCCGGAAGGTCGCTGGACCAGAACCCATTGGGCCAACCACACCATAATTGATAGTACGGAAACGGTTGTAGGATCAACGCATTATACCTATGACAACCCCCAGTTTCCCTGGTTACTAAGCCGGGTGATTCAGCCCAATAACAGCCGTACCCGTTATGACTACGACAGTTTTGGCCGGCTGGTGCAGGTACGTACACCTGATCCTGAAACGGGGTGGGCCACTGTGGATTCCCAACAGGTAGTCTACCATGATGCTCACAAACCATTCTATATTGATAAGATTACGGCCCCCGGCACCGCCGCTGCCACGACCAGCCGTACCTTTTATGATGCCCTGGGACGACCGCTGCAACAGCGTAGTTGGGGTTTGAGCAGTGATTTTGACACTGTGGTTGTCGGTACGGAGTATGATGGTCTAGGGCGTGTTGTGTGTGAAACAGTTCCTATTGCTACCTCTGAGCGACACTTCAGGTCCGATCTGACCTGTACTGATTATGGCCATACCTATACCGAATATGGCGTTTTCTCAGGGGTGACGGCCGTGACCACCCCTGATGGCCACACCAGCTATCGGCAGCGGTTGGGTTACAGTGAGTTGAGCCTTGATCCTCTGGACCGGTTACACGTGGCTACCAGCGACGATTGGGGCCGCCTGAGTGCCATCGAAGAGCCAAGCGTTACCTACGACGCCTTTGCCGGCGGCAGTTTTGATAACGACAGCGCCTACTGGGAGATAGACACCACCCGTACCGACTTAGACCAGATAGACGGACAAAGCGTAGTAAGGGTATGGTCTCATGCCTGGTGGGAAGGGGAACATTTGCGGCGGCAAAGCTTTCCATTAGAAGCTGGCAGCAGCGTCTTCTTCCGCTTCCGCCTGGCCGACAACCAGCACGCCGGCCGGTTTGGCTTGCGTCGGCAAGGTGGGGGCTTTATGGGCATTATTTTTCACAATGGTGCCATTTATCCCGATTACAACATTGGGAACGGAGATGTAGGCTTAGACCATGCGCCTATCCCCCAGGTGGCCCATGTCTGGTACCGGGCTCAAATGAGCATCGACCAGGCCGGCCGGGCTACATGGCGAGTATGGCGTGAAGATGCTCCTGAAGAACATCTTTCATCTACTCTTGATACTCCGGAAAGCAGATCCCATTTTCAAGGTGGTAATTATCGCTTCTATTTACACGCCGGTACGGCAGGTAGTAGTTCCACCCTTTACCTGGCCGACTACCGAGAAGGACCGTTAGTCATAACCCGCTATAGCTATAACGGGCAAGATAATCTGGTGGAGGTAGTTGATGCGCTGGGTAACAAAACCGAAATAACCTACAATCGTCTGGGTCAGAAAACGGGAATGAACGATCCCGACATGGGGGAATGGGATTATGCCTATGACCAGAGTGGCCAGCTCAAACGGCAGACTGATGCCAAGAACCAACGGCTCTGTTTTTATTATGATAATGCCGGTCGATTGACCCACAAGAGTCATGAGGGAACAGGCACAGCCGACTGTCCGGCCACACCTCAAGGCACTATACTGGCTAACTATATCTACTACAGCAATGGGGCCGGTCGAGGCCAGGTGCAAAGCATCAGTGGCCTGACTGACCCTAACGGCGGTGAGTACAGCGAGAGTTTTAGCTATGATTACCGAGGACGGCTTGTCGAGCAGACCCGTACGGTTCATGGTAGAAGCTATACCATGTCCACGCTGTCTTACGACAGCCTAGACCGGCCGTTGCAAATCCAATATCCGGACGACGAAGTGGTTACCATTGACTATGATGGCCAGGGTGTGGACAGCATACAGGCTCATGCTGATAACCTGGTAACCAATGTGACTTATAATCACAGGATGCAGATGACAGCGATGGCCCTGGGCAACGACCGT
>SLGK01000193.1 GCA_007123775.1 Anaerolineae bacterium
AGCCGAGTATCTGCTCAATCCCCTCAACCCGCTGACGTGGGCACGCACCTTGCGCCGCCTGCGCCAGTGGCAGCCCGATCTGGTCATTATGCAGTGGTGGCACCCTTTTTGGTCTCCGGCCTGGAGCTATTTAGGGCGTGGCATCAGGCGACTGCCCGGTCAGCCGCCCCTCGTTTACCTTTGCCATAACATCTTGCCCCATGAGGAAGGGGGGCGCCTGAGCCGGACTATTTTGCCCCACCTGATCCGCTTTACGCTGCGGCCGGCGACCGGTTTTATTACCCATTCCCAATCTGACAGGCAGATTTTGGCCCAGATTTTGCCAGACCATCCCATTACCGTCTCGCCTTTGCCCACGTATGCCTCGCTGGGGCAGGCAACGGCCGATCTGCCCGTCGCGCTCCCTGAAAACAAACCACTGCTGCTATTTGCCGGTTTTGTACGGCCGTATAAAGGGCTAGACGTGCTGCTGGACGCGCTGGCTTTGGTGAAGCAGCCTTGTCATTTGCTGGTAGCGGGGGAATTTTGGCAGGGAACGGCCGTTTACGAAACCCAAATCGCGCGGCTTGGCCTGGGCGACCGGGTCACGCTGCTAGATGAGTATTTGTCAAACGAAGCATTGGCCGCCTGCTTGCAGCGGGCCAATGTGGTGGTTTTGCCCTACCGCAGCGCGACGCAGAGTGCGGTCATTCAGTTGGCTTTTGGCGCGGGCTGTCCGGTCATTACGACCAATGTGGGGGGACTGGCCGAGGTGGTGGCAGACGGCCGTACTGGTTTGATTGTGCCGCCCGAAAACCCGCCTGCGCTGGCGGCAGCCATTGATCGCTACCTGGTAGATGGGTTAGAGCCGGTTTTTCGGCAGGGGATTGTGGGAGAAAACGGCCGTTTTTCTTGGGACCGCCTGATTAACCAAATAATCAACACCGGGTTGGTTTCTTCTACTGAGACAGTATAATCCCTGTTCGATAAAAATGACCGAGGACCGAGGATAGAGACAGTTCTTCCGTCATCGGTCCTCCGTCCTCCGTCCTGGTTTTGAAGGAGCAACATTATGAATCTGGCAGAGAAACGAATTATGGTTACAGGAGGCAGCGGCTTTCTAGGCCGTAATGTGGTGCAGAAGCTGGCTGAACGCGGCTGCCGCGACGTTTTTGTACCGCGTAAGGCAGTGTATGATCTGCGTTACCAGGAGGCCATTGACCAGGCATTGAGTGACAGTCAGGCCGATGTCATTATCCATTTAGCAGCAGTGGTGGGCGGTATTGGGGCCAATCGGGCCGCACCGGGCACATTTTTCTATGACAACCTGATGATGGGTACACAGCTCATGGAAAGTGCCCGGCAGCGTGGCGTAGAAAAGTTCGTTGGCATTGGTACCGTCTGTGAATACCCCAAATTTGCCCCTGTTCCTTTCCGGGAAGATGATTTGTGGAATGGCTATCCCGAAGAAACCAACGCCCCTTACGGTCTGGCCAAAAAGATGCTGCTGGTACAGGGGCAGGCTTACCGGCAGCAGTACGGCTTCAACGCCATTCACCTAATTCCGGTCAATTTGTACGGCCCTGGTGATAATTTTGACTGGGAAACGGGACACGTCATTCCTCACCTGATCCGCAAATGCGTTACGGCCGTTGTCGAAAATAAGCCCCAGGTAGAAGTGTGGGGTGACGGCAGCGCCACCCGCGAATTCCTCTATGTGACCGACGGGGCCGAAGGCATTGTGCGAGCCACCGAACAATATGACGGGGCCGAACCGGTCAACATCGGCTCTAGCTTTGAGATCAGCATCCGCGACCTGATCGCCATTATTGCTGAGGAAACCGGCTTCCGGGGCGAGATTGTGTGGGACACCAGCAAGCCCAACGGCCAGCCCCGGCGTAAGCTGGACGTGAGCCGGGCCAAAGATAAATTTGGCTTTGAGGCCAAAGTTGATTTCCGCACTGGTTTGCGGCAGACCATTGAGTGGTATCTTGCCCAGTCAGAAACGGCCGTTCCCACATGACACTACCCCAGGTTACGGCCGTTACCCTCAACTGGAACCGGCCTGACGACACCCTGGCCTGCCTGGCCTCACTGAAGGAACAAACCTACCCCAACCTCCAACTGCTTGTGGTAGACAACGGTTCCAGCGACGATTCAGTAGCCCGCATTCAGTCAGAATTTCCCGACGTGACCCTGCTGGCCCATCCCCACAACAGTGGTTTTGCCCGCGGCAACAATCTGGGCATCAGCCAGGCCCTCGACCACGGTGCCGACTTTGTTTTTTGCCTCAACAACGACACCTGGTTGGCGCCCGACGCCATCGAGCAGTTGGTCGCAGTCGCCAGAGACAAGACCGCCCTACTCTCGCCCATCATCTATTATGCCGAGGATACCCGGCGTGTCTGGGGGCTGGGCGGCCACTTCAACCATTGGTTGCTAGAGGTCAGACAGATCGGCCAGCGTGAGTTAGACCAGGGGCAATGGCCGTCCGTCCTTGTCGTTGATTTTGTGCCCGCCTGTGGCCTGCTGCTGCCACGACCAATTTTGGAAACGGCGGGACTATTTGACGAACGTTTTTTCATGTATTACGAAGACCTCGACTATTGTCAACGGGTGCGTCAGGCTGGCTGGCCCATTCTGGCCCTGACGACCGCCAAAATGTGGCACAAAGTCTCGGTCAGCAGCGGTGGCAGCGATTCACCCAACGAACGATATTGGATGGCTCGCTCTAGCTTGCTCTACTTTCGCAAACATGCCCGGCCCTGGCAGTGGCCGCTCATCGCTTTCTGGCGGCTGGGCAGTGCGCTGCGGACCAGTTGGCGGCTGGGGCAGCGGGGCCGAGGGGATGCCCTACGGGCCTATTGGCGCGGTCTGTGCGATGGGTTGAGGGAACGGCCGTTATGACCCGTCTCTTGATGCTTCTTTTTAACCGGCCCGGCAAAGGCACCTACTGGCGGGCACTTGGCTTTGCCCAAGAATTGGTCAAACGCGACTATGAGGTAACGCTGCTGGCCGTAGCTGCCAACCGCCGCTGGGGGTTTGCCGAGTCTGAGGTCAACGGCGTACGCCTGGTCGAAAGCCCTGATCTGATGCCTCGCTCCGGCTATGATTTGTGGGACGTGGCAAACCGGTTGACCTGGGTGCATAAACGGCCGTTTGACCTCATCCACGCCTTTGAGACCCGCCCTGTCAATATCTTGCCGGCGCTGCTGGCCCGACGGCAGCAGCAAATACCCCTGCTGACCGACTGGTGCGACTGGTTCGGGCGGGGTGGCTCGGTTGAACAGCGGTCTAATTTCTGGCTGCGAACCATTTTGCGTCCTGTTGAAACCTTTTTCGAGGAGCGGTTTCGGCCTGGCGCGGCCGGGACGACCGTTATCAACCAGACGTTGTGGCAAAAAGCGCGAGACCTGGGCATTGGCCCGGAGCGGCTGCTGCTGCTGCCCAACGGGGCTAACGTAACCGATATTCAGCCCCAGGATAAAACGGCCGTTCGCGCCAGGCTTGGCTTGGCCGAAGATGCCTTTATTCTAGGCTACACCGGGGCTATGTTTGCCGAAGATGCCCAACTAATGGCCGCCGCTTTTGACCAGATTCAGGCAGCCTTACCCCAGGCTCGCCTGCTGCTAATCGGCTATACCAATATAGCTGTGGAAGAGACGGTGCGAGAAAAAACGGCCGTTATCCGCACCGGTCCTGTTCCCTACCAAACATTGGCCGACTACGTGGCCGCCTGCGACCTGGGCTGGCTGCCCCTGGCCGATAATGCCGCCAATCGCGGCCGTTTTCCCATGAAGGTACATGATTTTATGGCGGCGGGACGGCCGTTGCTCGTCAGCGACTTGGGTGATTTAGGCCAGTTTGTGCGCCAGCAAGCAATCGGCCGTACGGCTGCGGCCAATCCTGATGCCCAGGCCCAACAGCTTTTGGGCCTTCGGCAACAGCCACAATTACTTGACGAATGGGGCCAAAAAGCCCGCCACATCGCCGTCACCCAACTGGCCTGGCCCGTCGTCACCGCCCAACTTGACCAGTTTTACCGGCAACTTCTATAATTTAAAGAGGCTCGATTTTGGAACACACCCCCTGCGCCCTGTGTGGCGCGGATGATAGTGAAGAATTATTTGTAGGACGGGATGAATGGTACGGTGGGGATGGCACCTTTCGCACGGTGCGCTGCCGCCAGTGCGGCTTGATTTATGTCAACCCGCGCCCTGATCCGCAGACAATCGGTCGTTACTACCCGGATGAGTACGCCCCCTACTTTATTGCCGTAGCAGACGAGCCGTCCTGGTGGCAGCGATTCAACCGGCGGCTGGCTCTTCGCAAGCGGCTGCAACTGGTGCAGCGGCAGTTGTCCCAGCCGGGCCGCGTCCTCGACGTGGGCTGTGCTACCGGCTCTTTTTTGGTCGCCTTGCGTGAAGCGGGCTGGCAGGTGCAGGGAGTAGAATTCAACCCCCAGGCGGCCGCCTATGCCCGCCAGCGTCACGGGCTGGATGTGGTGACAGGGACGTTAGCCGACGGCCGTTTCCCCGACAATCAGTTCGATCTCGTTGTCTTCTGGGACGTCTTGGAGCATGTCCACCAACCGCGTCAGACGCTAGAAGAGGCGGCCCGCATCACCAAACCGGGCGGCTGGCTGCTGCTGGTGCTGCCCAATCCCGACAGCCTGGAGGCCCGCTGGTTTGGGCAGTATTGGGCCGGTTGGGACACACCCCGCCATCTTTATGTCTACTCCCTTGACGTACTGCACCGCTTCTTATCTGAGACAGGTTGGCAGATGGGGCCTACAAGCTGTATAACCGGGCGCATCTGGCTCTTCAATTTGAGCCTGGAACATTGGCTGCAAAATCGGGTAAGAAACGGCCGTGTGCGCCAGCTCATTATGCTCGTCATGCGCTCGCTGCCCATCCGTATTCTCAGCCTGCCCGTTTTTATGTTAATTGAACGGCTGCAAAAAGGCTCCGTCATGGCCGTTTTTGCCCGCCGGTCTGTCTCCTAATTTATGAATAACAGACCACAAAACCAACCAGAAATTATGCTCGAAATTCGTCTGCCCCAGGTAGCCACCGATGATGACAGCCGCCAGGCATACGATGATATTTACAGCGAAGGAGATATTTCCCAACGAGATTCATACTATCTCTGGCTCAACGAATTGTTCAGGCTGCGGCCGGGCGACAGATACCTGGATATTTCTTGTGGCCGGGCCAGGCTGCCCCAGCTAGCTCAGGCGGCTGGGGCCGTAGCCCACGGCCTCGACCTGTCCCATGCGGCATTGAAAGCGGGCCGGGCCGAAACGGGTGTCACCCATCTGGTCACGGCCAACAGCCAGATATTGCCCTATGCCGGCAGCAGTTTTGACGTGGTCAGCAATATCGGCAGCCTGGAGCATTACGTCGATATGTATACGGCCGTACGCGAGATGACCAGGGTGCTGCGGCCGGGGGGCCGGGCTTATGTGCTGGTTCCCAACACCTTTAGCCTGACAACCAACATCTGGATCGCCATGCGTCAGGGGCGCACCAGCATCGACAACCAGCCCATTCAGCGCTACGCCGCCCGGCTGGAATGGCAGGCGCTCATTGAATCTTATGGCTTGCAAGTGGAAAAAACCTATAAGTATGAACGGGAATGGCCGCGCACACGCGCCGATTGGGGCTATTATTTGCGCCATCCCAAAGATATGGTCCGGCTGTTGTTTCAGCCATTTGTACCCCTTAATCTTGCCTTTTGCTTCCTCTTTGTGGCCCGGAAACCTGCCTGATGCAACATGTAACCTGTAACTTCTGTGGCGCAGATGATACGGAACTGGTCAATCATGGCCCCGACCTGCTGCTGCAAATACCGGGGGATTTTTACCTGGTGTGCTGCCGTCGCTGTGGCCTGATCTACCAGAATCCGCAGCTTTCGTTTGCTGAATTGGCAGCCCATTACCCTGATGATTATTTGCCCTATCAGCAGCCGGAGGGGGAACGGCCGTTTTCTATCGAACAGACATCACACAACCAGGCATTGGCCCGCTTTTGTGACCGGATCATGGCTCGCCGACCGCAGCCGGGCCGCCTGCTAGATGTAGGCTGTGCTACCGGTGACTTTCTTTTTGCCATGCAGCAGCGCGGCTGGCAGGTACAGGGCGTGGAGCCGGTCATCCACGCCGCTGCCCTGGCCCGACAAACGTTTGGCCTTGACGTTCACACCGGCCTGCTGGAAGAAGCTGGCTACGCGCCCAATCAGTTTGATGTAGTCACGCTGTGGGATGTATTGGAGCATGTAGCCGACCCCCTAGCCACGCTGACCGAAACGGCCCGCATCTTGCGTCCTGGCGGGATGCTGGTTTTCAGCCTACCCAATCCGGCCAGTTTTGAGGCCCGCCTCTTTGGGGCCAACTGGGTCGGCTGGGAGCGGCCTCGTCATCTGCACCTCATCCCGCCTGAGTTGATACCTGCCTATTTGCAGCGGGTTGGCCTTGCTTTCGTCGGGATCGAGAGTTTTAGCGGCCGTTTACGCCTGACGCTGCTCAGCATCGAGTTTATGCTGAAGGACTGGGGCATCCCTGAACAGAGATGGCGGCGCTGGCTGAACCTGGCCTATAGCTGGCCGCTGCGGTTGGCAACCTGGCCGCTCTACAAGCTGGGTGAACGTCTCAACCGGACGACAATCATGACCGTCTTTGCCGAGAAGCCGGGGAGCCAAAGGCAATGAAAGATAGATCGGCGGTATACGGCCGTATCTCCCACCACCTGACTACCGGCTGGGTTAGCAAACTGATTACGGCGATTTTTATCGTCTTGTCGATGATCGTCATCGGCCTGGTGGTCGTCAGTAATTGGGAAACAATTGAAAGTTTTGAATGGCAGATACGGCCGGTCTGGTTCATTTTCATCGTTATCTTTTTTGTAATCGACCTGTTGGTAGCCACCTGGGCCTGGCATTTGCTGGTCGTGCGTCTGGCCAACTACCGCAACTTCCGCCAAAGTGCCAAAATTTGCTGGTGGGCCAACCTGGCCCGCCGCATTCCGACACCGGTCTGGTACATAGCCGGCCGGGCCATCATGTACGAAAAGGTGGGCGTTAGCAAAACAACCACCTCTCTACTTAGTACACTAGAGCTGCTGCTTTTCCTCTTGTCGGGACTGGCTACCACCCTGCTTACCCTGCCCTTTTGGGCTATTCCCCCCGAACTTAGCCAAAACGTCAATCCCTGGCTGCTGCTGATTCTGCTACTGCCGCTAAGCCTGTTGTTTATTCATCCCCGGCTGCTAGAAAAAAGTTGGCGCTGGCTGCGTCCGGAGATTCCATTGACACCGCTCCGCTGGCAAGATACCATCACCTTGTTGTTTTATTACATTTTGGCCTGGATTTTTGGCGCGTTGGTTCTATTCAGTCTGCTCAACCTGCTCTACCCCGTTCCCATCACAAATCTGATACCGGTGATTGGTATCTGGTCATTGGCTGGCTCTATTTCTTTGGCAGGGGCCTTAACTATTTCAGTCGTCGGCGTGCGAGAGATTTCGCTGATCTTACTGCTCACTATTTTAGTACCGGCCCCCATTGCCCTTATCGTCGCCATTTTGATCCGGGTTATCTGGCTGCTGGGTGAACTGCTAAGTGCGGTTGTTTCGTTCAAATTGTAGCTTTTTACCCCAGAATACTCCGTTATACTCCTGAAATTAATCCAAACGGGTTATTGGTATTTGACCGAGATTAGCCTATACTTTAGCCTGAAACAAATACCCATTGGCAAATAGTTGCCACATTTTATCTTAAGTCTTTGGAGGACATGATGAAAAAATTAGCTGTAGTTCTTGTACTTGCTCTGGCCATGGTGATGGTAACGGCCGTTGCTGCCCAGCCCAGCACTTACAATAGTGGTTTCCAGGTGGCCAACCTCTCTGGTGATGAAGCCACGGTCTCAATTCAGTATGTGAATCAAAGTGGTACGGTCGCAGCTGTAGTGACTGACACCATCGACCCAAACGATTCCACCACTTACTTCCCCATTGGTGCCGATCCTGGCTTTAACGGGTCCGTTGTTATCTCTTCAGACCAGCCCGTAGCTGCCATTGTTAACGTGTTGGGTGATGGGTTTGCCTTTGGTGCCAGCTACGAAAGCTTCTCCGAAGGTGCTGACACTGTCAGCCTGCCTCTGATTATGAAAGGCAACTTCAACTTTAACACCTGGTTCAACGTCCAGAATGCTTCTGCTCCTGGTGGTGACCCAGTTGACGTAACCATTACTTACGCAGGCACCGCCTGTGAAGAAACGGCTACTATCGCCGCTGGCGCGGCCGCCACATTCAACCAGGCCACAAACACCTGTCTACCGACGCCATACGTTGGTGCAGCCACAATCGAGGCTACTGGTGGTGACGTGGTAGCGGCCGTTATGCAGGTTGGCCCGACCACTCTGTTTGCCTACAATGGCTTCACTGGTGGTTCAACCAATCCGGTAATGCCTCTAGTTCAGGGTAACAACTTCAATTACTTCACCGGTATTCAGATTCAGAATACAGGTGATACGGCAACTGACGTGACCGTTTCCTACGTTGCTGGTGCGGCTGGTACTGACTGCACTCAGACGGAAACAATTGCTCCCGGTGCCTCCGCTACGTACCAAGACTGCTCCAGCATGGCCGTGCCTACCTTCATTGGTGGTGCATCGGTTAGCGCCAACTCCGCCGATCAGCCTCTCGTAGGTATCGTAAATCAGCTCAACATCCCGCAGGGCAAGGGTGCTGCTTATAACGCTTTTGATCCTGGCACTGCTACCGATAGCGTTAACTTCCCGCTCAT
>SLGK01000108.1 GCA_007123775.1 Anaerolineae bacterium
AAGTTAGGGAAATTGGGGGAAACGGCTTGCACTGAGCTTGTCGAAGTGGCCGTTTCCCCACCAACCATTCGTTCCTTGCCCCCATTCGCTGTTATCACTCCTCAGCAAGAATAACGTAAGGACTGGCCGGGTCGGCACATTCTCGCAAACGCCTCACTTGAGCTGTAGCCGCAAATAGTTCACGGTCAATGACACACTGCCGGTATGTCTCAAACTCAGCCTGGGTCAGCGCCAACGCTTCTTCCGGGGTTATATCTTCGTCCAGAACCCTGGTCAAAGCGATTGAATACCATCCTGATAAATTCATCCAATCCGGCACCTGGGCCAACTGTCGCTGGCTCATCTGCTCGGCATTTTGCAACATGATGCTGGCTGCCGGGCCGGCCCGTAAGCGAAATTCTTCGGAGTGGGCGATGGACTGGCGGGCCGGCACGCCCAGACCGGTGTCTCGTTCCAGCAGGAAGGTAAACCATTGCCAACACGCCTGTCGCTGCTCTGTTTCGGCCGAAATATAGAGACCCGTTACTTCCGCCGGCAGGACCACATCGGTAGCCTCAGCCAGGGGAAAGGTAGTGTATAGTCTTTCTTCTATGGCTACTGTGGGCGCGGCGTAAGCCCCTTCAGATTCAGAGCCATCGTCCCACCACATGGCACCACGGCGTGTTGCAAAAATAGCGCTCCGGTCTCCAATGTGTTCAATACCGGCTGCAAAACCGGCATAATCAAACCGGTTCGTGCGATAAACCGGTATGATGCCGTATGTTTCACTTAAAGCGACAAACCAACGAAGAGCTTCGGCTACTGTTGGGGTGTTCAGATTAGCTGTAGCCGGTGCCACTGATTGGTCCAACAGGTTGGGGCCAAAGGCATGGAGAAATAGCCAGGCATCAACAAAAGCTGCTGAACGTGGTACATACCCATACTGTTTCTGCCGGCCTGCTTCATTGGTTAGAGCCACGGCCGTTTCCAGGAATGATTGCAACGTCCAGCCTATTTCGGGGTAAGGCACACCGGCAGCATCAAAAAGAGTCGTGTCGTAACCGATGAGCGGTAAACGGAACTGTTCTGGCAGAGCAATTAATGAACCGTCATAAATAAAGGCGTTCAAGGCCAGCGGGTAAAAGTCGTCCCGGCTGAGGTCCGGCTCTAACTCAAGCATGGCATCGAGTGGTAGAACGTGCGCGATTTCTGCCTCTGTTGTCAGAGGGCCGTACAGGAAGCAATCTGCCTGCTGGCCGCCTCGGGCACGGTCCATGCCTTGAAACGGGAGGCCGAAGACTATAGTAGAAGCCGGTGGCTGCACATCAATCTGAATGTCAGGATTCTCTGCCTCAAAAGCTCTGGCCAGTGCCAGATGACGATCATAATGAAAGCCACCGGTCACGAACAAAATAGAACCGGTGACTGGACCGGCATTGGTCTCGCCAACAACGGCTGTTAACGGCTCATCCTCCCGAACCAGACCTTGAGCAACGGCCGTTTCTGCTTCAGCCAGTGCCACTGACAGTTCCGTGTCCGTCAAAAGGGTGGTAGCAATCGCCTGGCCCAATGCCTGGCGAGTCGGTGCGTAGGGTAGGGCAAAGCTGCGCTCCAGGTGATCTTCAACCAGTGTGGCTACTTCCGGCGCGGCGCCATCCCAAAACGCGGTCGCCTGCCGCACCGAGGCGCGCGCGGGCATGGCCTCTTCATGGTAGCCCGGCTGCCGCGAGAGGAATTCCAACAGCCGCCAGGCCGCCTGGGGCTGTTGGGTGGCGGCGCTGACGGCGAAGCCGCGGCTGAACAGGTAAAGCCGCCGTGCCGTCTGCTCGCCAATAATGGGCAACGGCACAACACCCACTTCCAGGCCGCTATAGCTGTCGAAGGTGCTGCTGTTGGCCAGCCACATGGCTACCCGCCGCTCTTGAATTAGCGACTGCGTTTCACCATAGGCCGTGCCCGGATCGTGCGGGGTGTAGGCCACGCCCTGCTCGCCAAACAGGTCGAGGTAGCGCGTAACGGCGGCCATGACCTCATCGCCGGTCAAACGGAGCGTGGGCGGGCTGGTGGTATAGTCGGCCAGCGGCGTACTTAGGCCGGCCCCGACCAGGCCATACGGGTTCAACCCGTCGGCCCAGCCATATTGAGCCGTAAAGTCGCCGTACCGTTCGGTAAGCTGGGTGGCCAGGCTGCGGAATTCCTCCCAGGTCCAATCGGGTGTAGGGTAGGCCAGACCGGCGTTGTCGAATGAGGCTTTGTTGTAAGCGACAAAGGTGACGTCTATGCCGGCCGGCAGGTGGCGAATCGTGCCATCGGCGGCGTAGAGCAGGCCGGCGGGAAAGTCGTTGGTGTCAAAGTCAGCCGCATTGGCCAGCGGCGTCAGGTCCAGCGTCAGGGATTGCCAATCGCCGGCAAAGGCGGTGCCGGAGGGGAAGATGTCGGCCGCTTGCGCCAGGGCGCGGGCGGGGTTGGGATCGTTGCCGGTGAGGCGGTTCATGCTTTCGACGTGGACGGTAATACCTTCGTTATCGGCCATGAACGCCTCAACCAGGGCGCGGTAGCGTTCCGTTGTGCCGTCGGGCACGGCCAGGGTGAGGCTGGCGTCGGAAATGATCACGCCATTCCCCTCGCTGCGGCAGGCGAACAGCAGCAGGGAAAGTAGCAGGATGATAGGGATTAAACGGTGCATAGGGTCACTCCTAGGTCATGGGTGATAGGTGTCCTATTAGATTAGACGCACAACGGCCGTAAAGTCAGGGAATTTGGTCCAGAGGCTCAGATTGGGCTAAATGTTGGCCGTTGTACCTGTTGGCTTGCAGCCGGTAGAGGCGGGCATAGGTGCCGGCCTGGTGGAGCAGTTCCTCATGCGTACCGTACTCGGAAATACGGCCGTCTTGCAGCACCGCAATTTTATCGGCCATGTATAACGTGCTGAAACGATGGGAAATAATGATGCTGGTACAGTTGTTCATCCGGGTGGCAAAGCTGGTGTACAACTCATGTTCGGCGGCCGCGTCCAGGGCCGAAGTGGGTTCATCCAGCACCAGCAAATCGGCTTCCTCGCGCATCAACATGCGGGCTGTGGCCAGCCGCTGCCACTGGCCGCCGGACAACTCCACGCTGGCTTCTCCATTGCCATATTGCAGGCTGAGCAGCGTGTCATATTGGTAGGGCAGCCTGGCGATAAGGCCGGCCGCGCCGCTCTTTGCCGCCGCCTGCCGCACCCGTTCCCGGTTATCAATGTGGGCCACGTCGCCCATGCCTACGTTTTCCTGCACCGTCAGATCATATTGCAGAAAGTCTTGGAATATACCGCTAAGCCGCCGGCGCAGCGCTTGAGGGGCGTAATGGCGAATGTCCACCCCATCCCATAGAATTTCCCCTTCGGTGGGATCATACAGGCGCAGGAGCAGCTTGACCAGCGTTGTCTTGCCGGCCCCATTGGCGCCGACCAATCCCAGGCATTGGCCCACCGGTATTTGGAGATTGACCCCTTGCAATACCCAGGGCAGGTGGGGACCATAGCGGAAGGAGACGCGGCGAAATTCGATACCCGCTTGCAGAGGCGGCACGGCCGGCCGGCTCATGGGCGTGGAGGCTGCCAACGGCTCGGGCAATGCGTCCAGGTCGGTATAATAGCGGTAAAAGAGGCTGCTCTCATGCAAATTGGACAGGGAAGCGGTGATGGTCACCAGGGCTGCCTGTACCGATGTCACGGCCGCCAGGTAGAGGGAGACGTCGCCAATAGTGATCTGGCCGCGCGCGGCGCTGACCAGGACGACAGCCAGGGCCAGAACGCCCACCAGGCTGGAAAGCGCCCCCAGGCCAATTTTCCAGAACGTCTCGCGCCGCTGCTGCTGTCGCTCCCGGTAATGGACCCGGTCAAAGAGGCTGAGCAGCCGGTCGAGCAGATATTGGCCGACGCCGAACAGGCGGAGCTCTTTTGCGGCTCGCGGGTTGGTCAGGAGGGTGGTAAAGTAGGATTTTTGCCGCTCGTCGGGGCTGACCTGGTAGATCAAGCGGTAGCGTTGGCGGCCCAGGGTCAGGTAGGCATAAAAGTGGGGCAGAACGGCCGCCATCACCAATCCGGCCAGCAGAGGGCTAAAGGCCAGCAAAACGCCGATAAAACCGAGCAGGGTAATGATGTTTTGAAACAGGCTGACCAGCAGCCAGAGCGTCTGGCGCACGCCAAAACGAACCCCTTCGTGGGCCAGGCGGATTTTGTTATGCATTTCCGGGTTTTCAAAGTAGGCTATTCCCTGGAAGCTGTTCACCTTGGTGTAAACGTTGCTTTGCACTCTTTTGGTGGCCTGCCGCTCCAATTCGCCCTGAAAATATTGCATGGTAGGCTGGGTCAACTCCCTGCTAAAAACGACAATGCCCTGCAAGGCAATAAGAAGCAGCAGTGCCGGCTGCAGCAGGTAGGCGGGGTCAAATTGACCGGCTTGCAGAAAGTCGAAGATGCTCTTCAAGACCCAGGCGGCAGCCAGGGGCAGGACTCCCTGCACAGCGTACAGGACGATGGTCAGGCTAAAGGCGCGGGGGTGGGCCTGCCACAGCAGTCGCAGAATGTCCCCGGCTGATTGCAGGATTTCCCGGATAGAACGCAGCAGCTTCATTGTCTTTCCGGCTGTTCAACGGAGGCAGAGAGGCTGCCGCCTGTGGGGTCTGGTGATTCGGCGCGGCGTGGTAGTTTAAGCAAGACGATACCGACAATGTGGTCCAGCGAGATTGGCCCCCAACTGGTGGAATCGTCGCTGTAGGCAGTATGATCCCCTTTAACAAAACAATGACCTGGCGGTACCTGCCAGACAAAATTACCGGCATCATCCCGTTCGGGAAGTGCCCTTGCCTGACGCTCCCGGTGGGCAGGCGCAGGCACATCGTGAGCCGGCAGGACAACCCGGTCCCCCCCTAAACCCCATAGACGTTTGATATAATAGGTTGTTCTTGTGGTCGTTTTGACATACCTGGCCGGTTTTCCTGAAGCAGCGCCGCTGGCAACTTGCTTGTTGCTTTGTGACATATTGGTAGACATATCTTGGGCATACTGGTAGACGACAAGCTGCCCCGGCTGTAATAAGCGGCGCAACCGGAGGCGCAAGAGTAAAACCCGGTCGCCGGCAAACAGCGTTGGCTCCATGCTGCGGCCGTAGACAGTGATGATGACCAGATAGCGCCGCAGCAGGTATAAAAATAATAACAGGCCGGCAATATAAAGCATCATTCCTCACGCAAGATAACATAAGAACTGGCTGGTGCCGCACACTCCAAGAGGCGTTGGCGGGCATGGGTAGACGTGCGTGCAAATAACTCGCCTTCCATGACGCATTGGCGGTACACTTCAAATTCTGCCTGGGTAATAGATAGAGCTTCCTCTGCGGTCATATCCTCTTCTATTGCCCGCGTTAGAGCAATGGAGTACCAATGCCGTAGATTCATCCATTCCGGTGACTGAACAAGCTGCCGGCCGCTCATCTGGGCAGCGTTTTGCAGCATCACATTGGCTGCTGGTCCTACCCGTAGGTGAAATTCCTCTGAATGCGCTACCGACCGCCGGGCTGGAATGCCAAAACCAGGATCATGTTCCAGCAGAAAAGTAATCCATTGCCAGCAAGCCCGGCGCTGTTCCGTCTCGGCTGAGATGTAGAGGCCGGTTACTTCTGCCGGCAGCATAACTTCGCTGTCAGGGGTTACTGGAAAAGTATTGTATCGCCGCTCCTCAATAGCTGCTGTAGGTGTGGCGTAAGGCCCTTCCCATTCAGAGCCATCGTCCCACCACATAGCGCCACGGCGCGCAGCAAATAAACTGCGTCGGTTAGCCAAAAGTTCTAAATAGATGGCATTGTTGAAAGAATCGTAATTGTTTGTGTGGTAGAGTGGCTTGACGCCATACGTTTCACTCAAGGCCACGTACCAGCGCAAGGCGTCAGCCACGGCCGGTGTGTCGAAGCTGGCCGTGACCGGCTCAACAGAATGGTCCAGCAGATCGACGCCAAAGGCGTGCAGAAATAGCCAGGCATCATTAAAATCCCCAATATGGGGTATGTAACCGTATTGTTTTTGCCGCCCTTCGCCGGCAGTCAGGGCGACGGCTGTCTCCAGGAACTCCTGTAGCGTCCAGCCCATCTCTGGATACGGCACGCCGGCGGCGTCAAAAAGGGTGGTGTCGTAGCCGATCAATGGTAGTCGAAAATACTCCGGCAGAGCAATCAATGCCCCATCATGCAAGAAGGCATTCAGGGTGAATGGATAAAAGTCATCGCGGTTGATGTCTGGCTCTAGCTCAAGCAGCGCGTCAAGTGGTAGAACCCTGGCTACTTCTGCCTCTGTAAGCAAGGGACTATGGACGAAACAATCTGCTTGCTGCCCTGTACGGGTGCGGTCCAGGCTTTGGACGCCTGTGCCGGCAAACCAGGTCCACTGCGGCGCACTTATTTCTATGCGGAGACCGGGATTCTCTTCTTCAAATGCTTGTGCCAGCGCTTGATACCGGTGCGGGTGTCTGACGTCTGTAATGAATAGAATGCGACCTTCAGAGATAGTAGTCTCCTTATCGCCAGCAACGGCCGCCAGTGGTTCAGCTTCGCCCATGAGTCGCTGCTGCACGGCCGTTTCCTGAGCCGCCAATGCCGCAGCCAGTTCGGTCTCTTCCCACAGCACGCTCGCTGCGGCCTGCCTTAAGGCCTGATGCGTGCCGGCGTAGGCAAGTTCAAAGCTGTGGTCCAGATAATCTTCGACCACGGTCGCTACCTGCGGGTCATCTCCCTCCCAGAATCCGGTCGCCTGCCGCACTGAAGCCCGCGCCGGTATCAGCTCCTCGCCGAAGCCCTGCTGCCGGGAGAGGTACTCAATCAGTTGCCAGGCCAGTGCCGGCTGTTGGGTGGCCGCGCTGGCGGCGAAGCCAATCGTGCGCACGTACAATCGCTGTCCGGCGTTGCCGGCCACGACAGGCAGCGGCGCTACCCCCACATCCAGGCCCCTATAGCTGCCGAGTGTAGTGTAAGCGGCCAGCCACATAGCCACCCGCCGCTCCTGAATCAGCGTTTGCGTTTCGCCATAAGCAGAAGCAGCGCTACGAGGGGTTGGAGCGACGCCATTTTCGCCAAACAGCGCCAGGTAGCGGGTCAGGGCGGCCGCGGCATCGTCCCCGGCCAATTGAGGCCCAGGCGGTACGGTGTTATAGTCGATTAGCGACCCGGCCAGGCCGGCGCCGACCAGCGCATTGGTTTGTAAGCCATCAGCCCAGCCGTACTGGGCGGTGAAGTCGCCGTAGCGCTGGGTGAGTTGGGTGGCCAGACTGACAAACTCCTCCCAGGTCCAGTCGGGCGTGGGGTAGGCCAGACCGGCATTGTCAAAAAGGGCCTTGTTGTAAAGAACGAAGGAGGGGTCAACCGTGACCGGCAGGTGACGGATGGTGCCGTCGGCGGCGTAGAGCAGGCCGGCGGGGAAGTCAGCGGCGTCAAAGTCGGTGGCATTGGCCAGGGGTGTCAAGTCTAGCGTAAGCGATTGCCAATCGCCGGTAAAGGCGGTGCCGGAGATGAAGATGTCGGCCGCCTGTGCGAGGGCACGGGCGGGGTTGGGGTCGTCGCCCGTGAGTCGACTCATGCTCTCGACGTGGACGGTAATGCCGGGGTGCGCTTCCTCAAATGCTTCAGCAAGGGTGCGAAAGGTAGCGATAGTACCTTCCGGTACTGCTAAAGTGAGTACTCTCGCTTCGTCGCCAAGCGTTGAGACACCGTTCTCGTTATTGGAACACGATATCAGCAAGAGAAGAGTAAGCAAGAAAAGGTAAAACTGTCTTTTGGGCATTGAGCTATTGTAAACCGTTCCCCCTCCTGCCATCAAATCCCAAGGGATTAAGGAGGGGGAACTCAAGCTGTTAGATGCTTGTTGTCGTTTTAGCTACAACGTATTGCTACAGTAACTCGTTCTAACAAGGTGTGCGATCCGGACACGGGCCACCATCATACACGCAGTTCCCTTGCGCATCCAAACACCACACTCCCCACCAGGGAGGATCGCAGGTATCGCACCAGCACGCCACACAAGATGCCTGTGCCGTATCGTGTGGCAACAACCGGGCTAGCACAGCATCGGCCGTTTTTCCCAACCAGCCCGAACGATCCAGGGCCGTTTCAACCCGATCAAGTAATTTGTCACTCCAGTTTAACATTTTCGTTTCTCCTTTGGCAACGGGTCAGGCCCGTCGCCGGCTAAAAAAAGGGATACCATTGAAAAACATGAACCACAGTTGCCGGACCGGTACCGTTATGCTGCAATCCATTCAACCGTAAGCTCATGCCATTCACCATCCAGAAAGCCTGCGGATTTCACCCTGCGCTCCCGGTCAAGCAGGTAATAGGTGGGCGTTCCCATAACTTTGTACTGCTCCAGGAACGGGTTTGCTGAACGGGGCGCAGCAAGCACAGGCAGGGCCACTTTGTGTTCGGCCACAAACGACCGGGTGGCCTCCCGGTCAGAGTCGCTGACGAGAATCAATTCCACGCCGGCGCGCCTGGCAGCCGGGTAGAGGTTGTTAAAAAAAGGAATCTTTTTCAGGCAAGGCGCACAGGTGGGCGAGACGAAAACGAGCGCCAGTTGGCCCTCTCCGTTAAAATCGACCAGAGTTACCTTCTCTCCGGCCGTCGTCTCCGCTGTAAATGGCGGCGCCTCTGTGCCTACCGGCAGCATTTCAGGTCGTTTGGCCGTCTTTTGCTGCCGGCGAATAAGGGCTATGGTTAGCAGCAGGTTGATTCCCACCACAGGCCACACCAAAATCGAACTGATCA
>SLGK01000036.1 GCA_007123775.1 Anaerolineae bacterium
GTGGCCTTAATTGTGGTGGCCTATGGACCGATTTTGTTTGATATGATCAGGAATTTGAATAGTGTTTCGCCAGGCTTTACACCCTGGTAAGTAAGCGTCTACCGATTTAAACCTGCGAGGTCTGCGAGACCTCGCAGGTTTGGACGGAACTTGTATTTAGACAAATCCTAAACGTGTTAACCTAACGGAGGTATTTGAAAATGCGTAAATTATTGGTTGTGTTAATGGCTTTTAGTATGCTGCTGTTGCTGGCCGCCTGTGGCGGTGGTGGTGACGCGGTAGACGAAACGGCCGTTGGCGGTGATGCAGCTCGTGGTGAACGGCTTTACAATCAGACGGTCATTGGTTCAGCCAGTGCGCCAGGCTGTATTACTTGCCATTCGCTAGAGCCAGATGTTGTTTTGGTTGGTCCTTCCCACGCGGGATTGGCTTCACGGGCCGGGAACTATGTACCCGGTATGTCGGCCGAAGAGTTTCTGCGTCAATCTATTGTAGACCCTGATGCCCATGTTGTAGAAGGTTTTCCGGCCGGTGTCATGTACCAGAATTATGGGCAAGACCTGGCTGCTCCCCAAATTGATGATCTGGTAGCGTTTATGTTAACGCTTGAGTAAATCACCTAAGACCTGCGAGGTTTACGAAACCTCGCAGGTCTGCTATCCATGAAGCTGCGTCGTCCAGGCACCTCCCCCGAACTATTGCCCGATGTTGATCCTGAACAAGATTGCCAAGAACTGCCTTTGGTCACGGTTGGTCAGCCATCTGACAAGCACACCAGCGATGATGACCAAGCGCATGGCGACAGCCATGACCATGACATCACCTGGGAAACGGTAGCCGATCCAACGGCCGTTTCTGCTCCCACTACCCAACTGGCTACCTGGCTGCACGGGCGCGGCCGTTGGTCGATTGGCCTGGAACGGGCCAGCCTGGTGGTTGAGCAAGCTATCAACCGGCTGACAGGCGTTCCCCACCTCAACCCCCTCTACCATACCGGTCCCATAGCCACCTTCTTGCTGCTGCTGGTCTTTCTCTCCGGTATCTATCTCTTCTTTTTTTTCCAATACGGGTATGAGGCATCATACCAGTCCGTCGTCCGCATGGAAAATCAGTTTATCGGCCGTACCATGCGTGGCATCCATCGCTACGCCTCTGGCGCACTGGTTATTACAACCCTGCTGCACGCTTTCCGCATGTTGGTTTGGGAACATTTTCGGGGACCACGTTGGCTGGCCTGGGTCACGGGTCTGCTAATGACGGCCGTTATCTGGTTGGCTGGTGTAACAGGCTATTGGCTGCTGTGGGATGAACGGGCGCAGCTCCTGACAGACCGCTTTGTCCACTTCCTAGACAGCTTTTCTGATTGGGGTACCCGACTGCTGCTGTTTATGGTCCAGGCCGAAACGGCCGACCAAAGCTGGGCTGTTTTGCTGATCATATTTGCAGCCCATCTGCTCCTGTCGGTGCTGATCGGCCTCTTTTTCTGGCTGCACATCAAGCGGCTTAGCCGGCCGCGCTGGGTGCCGGAACTGCCCTGGCTGGTTGGCATGGGCCTTGTTTTATTACTGGGCGCGATTATCGTCCCAACGGGCGTACTGCCGCCAGCCACCTTTACCCAACTGCCCGGTCCCCATGATCTAGACCCGATTTTTCTTTTCTTTCTGCCCCTGGCGGCCGGTTGGGAAACGGCCGTTGTCTGGGGCGGGTTGCTGCTGCTGGGGGGGCTGCTTTTGGCCCTTCCCTGGCTAGGAAGCCGTCAGCAAAAACCGCCGCCAGTCCATATCTTCAAAGATCGCTGCACCGGTTGTACCAAGTGCGCGCTCGACTGCCCTTACCAGGCTATCCAGATGGTTGAGCGGCAGGACGGCAAGCGGCACAAGTATATCGCCATCGAAGACCCGTCGCTTTGCACCAGTTGTGGCATTTGCGTAGGCTCATGCGACGGTTTGGCCTTAAGCCTGGGACCGTCCGCGCCGGAGATGATGTGGGAGGCGGTATCGGCCCAACTGCTGCTGGCCCAGGCCAAAGGAGATTCGGTGTGGCTCCTGTTTACCTGCGAACGGCACGCCAGGGTGGGCAAGCCAGCGGCCGATCTGGCTGGTCAGGCGGCAACTGAACTGGTGGTTTTGCCCTGTGTGGGCAGTGTGCCACCAGGGTTGCTAACGCGGGCTTTAGATGCGGGGGTGGCTTCTATTCAGGTGGTGGGCTGCCCACCCCATGATTGTCTCAACCGGGAGGGAAATCTGTGGACCGAACAACGGCTGACGCGCCAGCGCGTGCCCCGTCTGAAACGGGCCTATACCCAGGCACCTATTACGGCCGAATGGGTAGCCCCGGATCAATTTGGGCAAGCGGTAACGGAGCCGCCACCACCTGCCGACAACGGCGAGCCGGATTATCTCAGCCGCCGAGCGATGGACGTGGATATTCCCCGGCGGGGGTTACTGGTGGGGTTGGTGCTGCTGCTATTGGTGATGCTGCTGCAAATCGGCCTGACGCGGCTGCCCTGGACCCCTCATACGGGGGAAACGGCCGTTCTGCAGCTCCTTGTCCCCGATTTAGCCCAGCCGCTACGAGGCCACCAGTCGGCACTGCCTGATATGGCGGGGTCGCTGGAGGTATGGATAAACGGCCGTTTATCCCAGCAGCAGCCCATCACCACCCAGGCCCTACACGACGCAAGCCGCACCCCCTACTACCAGGCATTTGATCTGCCACCCGGCGACTATCACCTGCACCTGATTCTGACCGTCCCTGAGCGACGGGCCACATACACCCTTTTTGAGCAGCCAATCAGCTTGGCCCCCAATCAAATTTTGCGCCTGGATCATCAGCCGCGACTGAACGGTTTTTGCGTCAATCAGATATGTGGTTATTAGCCAGACCACCTTACCCAACTGCAAACGAATGAGCAGAAGGCTGGCCTGGCTGATGCCTTTGTCAAAGAACTATTTTGATAGGCATAAGCATATTCCTGAGTTGTATGGAACCTGGTCAGGTGGCCAGGTCAAGAACTGACCGTTTGACCAGCCCTAATTCTACCCGGTTGCCCGATCTCTTTCGCTCTCACACTTACTACAATAGGGATACATGAAAATGACAGACGACCGAGGGCGGTGTTTATCTTTCCGTCTTCCGTCCTTTGTCCTCAGTCCGACTTACGCAGGAGAAAACTATGACTACCTCCCACCCTATCCCTATCGAATTAGAAAAAGGCGTTTTCACGCGGGCCGGCACCACCATCCATTACTGGGTAGCCGGCGAACCGGATGCCCCGACGGTGGTTTGTACCCACGGCGTAACTATCGATCACGGCACATTTGACGAGCAAATTCCGGCGCTGGTGGCGGCTGGCTACCGCGCCATCGCTTGGGACCTGCGCGGTCACGGCCTGAGCCGGCCGGCAGGCGAGCCGATCAGCTACCTCAATGCCGCTGCGGACCTGGCTATGCTGCTGGACGAAACGGCCGTAGACCGGGCCATGTTGGTGGGCCAATCCTTTGGCGGCATGATCGTGCAGGAATTTTGTCGCCATCACGCCGACCGCGCCGCTGGCCTGGTCCTGGTTGGCAGCCCTCTGCTGGGCGACCAACTGCCCTGGCCCCACCATTGGTTGCAACGCGCACGGCCGTTGCTGCTGCGTCTCTGGCCGGAAGGCCACCTGCGCCGGATCACACCCCAGTTTATGTCTCAGTATCGGGGCGTACAACTGTACGTTGCTAAAGCCATTCAACCTCTGGCTAAGGAGGACTTCGTGCAGGTGACAAAGGCAGCTTTGGAAGTCTTTTTACACGCCAGGCCGCTGCCCGACAGTGACATGCCGATCCTACTGGTGCGTGGCGAAGATGAAATGGCCATGTTGACACAGATGATGGAAAGGCGAGCCGCGCTTAAACCACATGTGCAGTTGGCGGTTGTGCCTGACGCCGGTCATCTGGTTAACCAGGACAATCCGGCCACCTTCAATGAGGTCCTGCTAACCTTCTTGTCTACAGTTCTCTAAACGCACGATGTCTATTTGGTTTCAGATCACGATTTTTGGCCTGACCGGCCTGCTTATTTACGTTGGCGTTTTCTACGCCGTGCCCCGGTTAAATAAAGCCGGCGTGCCACTTATCACCGCCTTTTTTGGCGCTCTCTGGCTGCCGGTCGTGCTGCTCCTACCTTTGTCACTTTACTTTTTTATCACTCTGGAAGGCGGCACACTGACGTTTTCGACGGTAGCGGAACGCTTCCGTCTTGGCCCGATTGCGCGTGGTGATTGGTGGTGGATTGTGGCGGCGGTGGTAGTTACGGCCGTAGCCGACCAGCTTTTCGAACCGTTAGGCAAATTTTTCGCCAGGCAGAGAGCATTCGCGCCCCCCGCCTATTTGCCTGCCCCCTTTAACCCCTTGCGAAAGATGACCCTACCGCCCCGCGATTTCTTTGGTGTGGCTCTACCCGGCAACTGGAAGCTACTGTTGATTTTCGTGCCGCTCCACCTGCTGGCCATGTTCAGCGAAGAGATGATGTGGCGCGGCTATCTACTCCCCCTGCAAGAGACGCTGTTCGGTAGTTGGGCCTGGGTCTTCAATGGGCTGCTTTGGGCCTGGCTGGTTCACGCCGTCTTAAAGTGGCACTTCATCGGCATGATTCCCGGTATGCTGGTCGCTCCTCTAATCGCCCAGTTCACCCAATCCACCTGGGCCGCCTTTATTGTCCACGCTGTGCCCAATTCCTTGTTGTGGCTATTGTTGCTGTGGGGAATTTTGGCCAAGAAAGAAAACAATAATGAAATCAAGCTCACGGAAAATAAACTGCCCATGAATCAACATAAGGAGAAAAAATCATGAAAGCGCTCATTTACGGCGCTGGTCCTTTAGGTTCATTGTATGCCGGCAGGTTGCACCTGGCCGGCGTTGAGGTCACCCTCCTGGCCCGAGGCCAACGGCTGGCCGACCTGCGCCAGCACGGCGTGGTGTTAGAAGACGCCTTTTCAGGCAGCCGCGAAACCTACCCCGTCCCCGTCGTCGAGCAGCTCGGCGAGAACGATCCCTATGACCTGATACTGGTCGTCATGCGTAAAGACCAGTCTAAAGATATTCTGCCCACGTTGGCCAACAACCGGTACGCGCATACCATCTTATTTTTGCAGAACAACCCGGCCGGCTTTGCCGAGTACATCAAAGCCCTGGGCGCTGAACGGGTGATGGCCGGTTTCCCTAGCTCTGGCGGCGAGCGCAACGGCCCGGTGATGCGCGTCATGCCCATGGACATGGTGCCCATGCCTGTCGGCGAAGTGGATGGACGCATTACCGACCGCACCCGGCAAGTGGCGGCACTGCTCAAGCGCACCGGCAAGAAAGTGGAAATCCGTCAGGACATGGATGCCTGGTTGGTGTCGCACGTCCCGGCCGTCGGCGTCTTTGCCGGACTGTACGCCGCCGATCTGGACGCCGGCCGTTATGCCCGCACGCCGGATGCCATGCTGCTGGGGGTGCGTCTCCGTGAAGAATCGCTAAAGGCCCAGGCAGCGGCGGGCATACCCATCAGCCCGGCCGGGTTTAAACTGTTGCCCTGGATACCTGAACCACTGGCGGTGGCTATGCTCCGCGGCATGGCCGGCACCGAATTCTTTCAGGTCGGCGTGTTGGGGCACTCCCGCGCAGCGGCGGCTGAGATGGCGCACATCCTCCAGGAATATCGCCAGCGGGTCGCGCCCGGCGGTATGCCCACCCCAATGCTGGACCGCGCCCTTGAACACATCAAGGGAACACGGCCGCCACTGCCTGAGGGCAGCAGCCAGATGGCCATGAACTGGCGTGGTGTGTGGGTTATGGGAGCGGCTTTGCTGTCATTCATCGCCTTTATACGCTATCGCCGGCGGTAAGGAAATCGAACACCTATTGTTGGCAAACAGGGTATAATAGCGCAGACTGGCGTCGGTAAAACAGCACAAAAGGAAACGAGATATGAGTACAACGATGGCCATAACCACCAGCGGTCTCACCAAAGCGTATGGCCAGGTGCAGGCCCTGCGTGGCGTAGACCTGGCCGTGGAGCAAGGCCAAATCTTTGGCTTTCTGGGGCCAAACGGTGCCGGCAAAACCACCGCCATCCGCTGCCTGCTGGATTTGATCCGGCCCCAGGCGGGCGCTATCCGCGTCCTGGGGCTAGACCCCCAGGCCGACCCGGTGGCTGTGCGTGCCCGCGTCGGCTATTTGCCGGGCGAGCTAAGCCTGGATACCAACTATACGGCCGAACAAACCTTGCGCTACTTCAACAATCTGCGCGGCAACCAGACCGATTGGAATTTCGTGAGCCGGCTGGCAGAACGGTTGCACCTGAACCTGGCCGTTCCCATCAAGAATCTGTCCAAAGGCAACAAACAGAAGGTGGGCATTGTGCAAGCGTTGATGTCCCGCCCCGAACTGCTGCTGCTGGATGAACCAACGGCCGGCCTGGACCCGCTGATGCAGCAAGAGGTCTACCGGCTGCTGAAAGAGGCGCGGACCGATGGTGCAACCGTCTTTTTCTCCTCCCACATCCTCAGCGAGGTGGAGGCGATTGCCGACCACATTGCCATTATTCGTGATGGGCTGATTGTGGAAGAGGCCGAACCCCACCAATTGGTCAGCATGACCTTGCGCCGTATCCGCATTCGTTTTCAGGAGGCGGTCAACCCGGCGCCGCTGGCCGATATACCCGGCGTCTTGCTGCTGGCGCAGAATGAGCTTCACGCCACAGTCCACCCCACAGTCCACGCCACAGTGCAGGTGGAAGGGGAACTAGATGGCCTGATTAAGGCGCTGGCCGCTTATCCCGTCAGCGATCTGGAAACGGAACGGCCGTCGCTAGAAGAGATTTTCCTGGCCTATTACGAAGGCGAAAAGGCCATCGAGGAGGTGCAAGATGTGGGCTGAATTCAAACATGCGCTGCGTCGTCTGCGGGGACGCATTATCGGCTGGAGTATTGGCGTAGGGCTTTACAGCCTGATGATGGTCTTCATGTATGATGTGGTGCGGGACATGATGGGAATAGAGGATCTCCTGGCCGCCTACCCGCCGGAAATAATGGCCTTTGTTGGCGTCACCGATGCTTTCGCCATCATGACGCCGGCGGGTTACCTGGAAGCTTACTTCTTTAACTACATGACCGTAATTATCGGTATCTTCGTCATCGGCGCGGCTACCGGTATGCTGGTCGGCGATGAGGAGCGGGGCCTGCTTGACCTGATCCTGGCCCATCCCATCAGCCGCACGGCGCTGTTTGCCAGCCGGGCATTGGCCCTGGTCGTGGCTACGGCCGTCATCCTGCTGGTCAACTGGTTGTGCTGGGCCATCCCCAGCGGCCAGACGCAGCTTGATTTAAGCTGGGGCCAATTTCTGCTCCCGTTTATTCCTCTGCTGGCCCAGCTTCTCTTGTTCGGCGCCCTGGCCCTGCTGTTGAGCTTCTGGCTGCCGTCGGCCCGGTTGGCGGGCATGATAACAGGCGCGCTCCTGGTGGGCAACTACCTGCTCATGGGTCTCTACCGGCTTAACGACAATCTGGAAGCAATCGTTAAGCTAACGCCGCTTTACTATTACCAGGGCGGGCAAGCGGCGCATGGGCTGGAATGGGGCTGGCTGGCCGGGGCTGTGGTGGCGACGTTGTTGTTAACGGCCGTGTCCTGGCAGCTTTTCCAGAGGCGGGACATTCGCGTCGGCGGCGAAGGCGGTTGGGGATCATTTCGCCTGCGCCGGAGCCGGGCCTAAGGCGGAAACCATGTCCCAATCAGCCGCCGACTATCTACAACCACTGCTGGACCGGCTGGAAGCCCACGCCAACCCAGCCGAAGCCGTTCCCATGGCCCGCTACATGCGCGACCAGTTTCCCTTTTACGGCATTAAAACGCCGCAATGCCGCCTGCTGGTCCGCGAATTTTTAGCCGAACAGGGCTTGCCCCCACCAGACCTGTTAGAGCCAGTGGTATTGACCCTCTGGCAACGGCCGCAGCGGGAATGCCAATACATCGCCGTGGGCCTGCTGGAACGGGGCAGCAAGCGGCTGGACACGCCGGTTGTTGACCTGCTGGAACAGTTGATTATCACCAAATCCTGGTGGGATACGGTGGATTCGCTGGCCGGCGGCCTGGCCGGGGCACAGTTCCGGCGTTTCCCAGAGGCACGAGCGGCCGCCCTGCCCCGCTGGCGTGCCTCAGATAATATCTGGCTGCGCCGCAGCGCCATCCTGTTCCAGTTGGGTTACAAGAAAGAGACGGACGCCGAGTTGCTGCTGGCCGTCGTTGAGGAAAATAAAACATCCGGCGAATTCTTCATCCAGAAAGCGATTGGCTGGGCGCTACGCGAATATTCCAAGACCAACCCCGACCTGGTGGTGGATTTTGTGGAGCGGACCGAACTGGCCCCCCTCAGCCGGCGGGAAGCGTTGAAGTGGCTAAAAAGGCTGTTGCCTCCGGACACTTGACAGGTCTTTGAAGATTCAGTCCCCCTAACTCTTGGAGAGTCAGGGGGGATTAACGATTTTCCTTGAGCAATACGGTTAATCATTCTGTACAATCAGCGGCAGATACAATTGCACCGGCCCCTGCCGCTCAAAATAGTAGACCTTACCCTGGTTACTGTTGCCGCCGACGTTGACCCGGTCCGCGCCGACCAGCGCCGTCCCCCCGTTTAGTGACACAGAAATGCCGAGTTCGTCACCGGTAGCGCCGTCCGTGGCTACCAGTTTCTGCTCCTGGCTCCAGTTCGTGCCGCTGCGCCTGAAGACGTAGGCGGCCCCCTGGCTGGCATTGCCGCCCACGCTGGCCAGGTGCGCGCCGACCAGCGCCGTCTGCCCGTCCAGGGCCACGGAAGCGCCGAATTCGTCATCGGCAGCGCCATCGGTGGCTGCCAGCTTCTGCTGCTGGCTCCAGTTCGCGCCGCTGCGGCTGAAGACGTAGGCGGCCCCCTGGCCACTATTGCCGCCGACGTTGGCCCGGTACGCGCCGACCAGCGCCGTGTTCCCGTCCAGGGCCACGGCAAAGCCGAAGAAGTCGCTGCCAGCGCCGTCGGCAGCCACCAGCTTCTGCTGCTGGCTCCAGCTCGTGCCGCTGCGCGTGAAGACGTAGGCGGCCCCCTGCCAGGTGTTGCCGCCCACGCTGGCCAGGTGCGTGCCGACCAGCGCCGTCTGCCCGTCCAACGCCACGGCACGACCGAACCAATCACTGGCAGCGCCGTCGGCGGCCACCAGTTTCCACTGCTGGCTCCAGCTCGTGCCGCTGCGCGTGAAGACGTAGGCAGCCCCCTGGTCGCTGTTGCCACTCACGTTGGCCCGGTACGCGCCGACCAGCGCCATCTCCCCGTCCAGGGCCACGGAACGGCCGAAACTGTCAAGGGTAGCGCCGTCTGTGGCCACCAGCTTCTGCTGCTGGTTCCAGTTCGCCCCACTGCGCGTGAAGACGTAGGCGGCTCCCTGGCTACTGTTGCCGCCCACGTTAGCCTGGTCCGCGCCGACCAGAGCCGTATCCCCGTCCAGGGCCACGGAAATGCCGAATTGGTCCAGGGCAGCGCCGTCGGTGGCTACCAGCTTCTGCTGCTGTACCCAAATGGGACCATTGCGCGTGAAGACATAGGCCGCCCCCTGATTGTTGTTGCTGCCGACACGGGCCCGGTGCGCGCCGACCAGCGCCGTCTCCCCAGCCAACGCCACGGAAAAGCCAAAATTGTTAAAGGCGGCGCCGTCGTCGGCCACGTTGCTGCCGGTTACCGGCCAGGGCGCCGGCCCTCGCGTCGTCGTATAAAACTTGCCGGCGTTGCTCACGCCGCCAACGTTGGCCTGGTACGCGCCAACCAGCGCCGTGTCCCCGTCCAGGGCCACGGATGTGCCGAAGAAGTCGCTGCCAGCGCCGTCGGCGGCCACCAGTTTCTGCTGCTGGCTCCAGTCAGCGCCGCTGCGCGTGAAGACGTAGGCGGCCCCCTGGCCACTATTGCCGCCGACGTTGGCCAGGAACGCGCCGACCAGCGCCGTCTCCCCCGCCAACGCAACAGAATTGCCGAACAGGTCAGAGGCAGCGCCGTCGGCGGCCACCAGCTTCTGCTGCTGGCTCCAACTCGCGCCGCTGCGGGTAAAGACGTAGGCCGCCCCCTGGTTGAATGTGCCGCCGACGTTGACCTGGCTCGCGCCGACCAGCGCCGTTTCCCCGTCCAGGGCCACCGAAGCGCCGAATCGGTCAGAGGCGGCGCCGGCGGCGGCCACCAGCTTCTGCTGCTGGCTCCAGTCAGTGCCGCTGCGCGTGAAGAGGTAGGCCGCCCCCTGATCGCTGTTGCCGCCCACGTTGGCCAACGGCGCGCCAACCAACGCCGTCTCCCCGTCCAGGGCCACGGAAATGCCGAAGTGGTCAGAGGTAGCGCCATCCGTGGCCACCAGCTTCTGCTGCTGGCTCCAACTCGCGCCGCTGCGCGTGAAGACGTAGGCCGCCCCCTGATTGCTGTTGCCGCCAATGTTGGCCCAGCGCGCGCCGACCAGCGCCGTCTGCCCGTCCAGGGCCACGGAATAGCCAAAATTGTCTCCGCCAGCGCCGTCCCCAGCTACCAGTTTCCACTGCTGGCTCCAGTTCGCGCCGCTGCGCGTAAAGACGTAGGCCGCCCCCTGATCGCTGTTGCCGTCAACGTTGGCCCGGTGCGCGCCGACCAGCGCCGTCCCCCCATCCAGGGCCACGGAATAGCCGAAGCGGTCAGCGGCAGCGCCGTCGGCGGCTACCAGCTTCTGCTGTTGGCTCCAGCTTGCGCCGTTGCGCGTGAAGATGTAGGCAGCCCCCTGGTTGGTGTTACCATCCACGTTGGCCTCATACGCGCCGACGATCAGCGTATCCCCACTGACGGCTACGGAAATGCCTAAGAGATCGCCGGCCGCATAATCTGTGGCGTTATGGGGCATTGGTTCTAGAAAGGGGCGTCCTTGCGGTGGCGTGTCTGCCGCTATCTGTGACAGAATGCCGCTGTGGGCCAGAAAATCAAGCGCCGCCTGCCCCTCCATCTGCTGCGCAGGCAGCGGTGAGGGGGGCGCCAGCGATGCGCCGCCGCTGAGCAATAACAATCCGAAAATCAACATCTTCATCATAATCTTGGGAAAAGTGAACACAATATTCTCCTTACTCAATTCCGTACAACCAGCGGCAGATACAACTGCGCCAACCCCTGCCGCTCAAAAAAGTAAACCTTACCCTGGTTACTATTGCTGCCGACGTTGGCCCGGCGCGCGCCAACCAGCGCCGTCTCCCCGTCCAGGGCCACGGAATAGCCTAGTTCATCACCGGCAGCGCCATCCGTGGCTATCAGCTTCTGCTCCTGGTTCCAGTTCGCGCCGCTGCGCCTGAAGACGTAGGCGGCCCCCTGGTTACTGTTGCCGCCCACGTTGGCCAGGTTGGCGCCGACCAGCGCCATCTGCCCGTCCAGGGCCACGGAAATGCCAAATTCGTCATTGGCAGCGCCATCAGCGGCCACCAGCTTTTGCTGCTGGCTCCAGCTCGCGCCGCTGCGCGTGAAGACGTAGACGGCCCCCTGGTTAATATTGCCACCCACGCTGGCCAGGGACGCGCCGACCAGCGCCGTGTTCCCGTCCAGCGCCACGGAATAGCCGAACCAATCACGGTCAGCGCCGTCGGCGGCTGTCAGCTTCTGCTGCTGGCTCCAGTTCGCGCCGCTGCGTGCGAAGACATAGGCGACCCCCTGGAAGCTGTTGCTGCCG
This sequence comes from Anaerolineae bacterium, assembly GCA_007123775.1. Lineage (GTDB taxonomy): Bacteria > Chloroflexota > Anaerolineae > Promineifilales > Promineifilaceae > SLGK01. The sequence continues at coordinate 11,708 of SLGK01000036.1, forward strand.
ACGTCGGCCGCCCACGCGCCGACCAGCGCCGTCTCCCCGTCCAACGCCACCGAATGGCCAAAGTGGTCGCCGGCAGCGCCATCGGCGGCTGCCAGTTTCCACTGCTGGCTCCAGCTCGCGCCGCTGCGCGTGAAGACGTAGGCGGCCCCCTGGTTACTATTGCTGTCGATGGTGGCCCGGCGCGCGCCGACCAGCGCCGTCTCCCCATCCAGGGCCACAGAATAGCCGAAGTTGTCATTGGCAGCGCCGTCGGTGGCCACCAGTTTCCACTGCTCGATCCAGTTCGCGCCGCTGTGCGTGAAGACGTAGGCGGCCCCCTGGTTACTATTGCCGCCCACGTTGGCCCGGCGTGCGCCGACCAGCGCCGTCTCCCCGTCCAGGGCCACGGAATAGCCGAAGTGGTCATTGGCGGCGCCGTCAGCGGCCAGCAGCTTTTGCTGCTGTACCCAAATAGGACCATTGCGCGTGAAGAGGTAGGCAGCCCCCTGATCGGTGTTGCCGCCGACGTTGGCCTGGTACACGCCGACCAGCGCCGTGTTCGCGTCCAGGGCCACGGAAAAGCCGAAATTGTCAAAGGCGGCGCCGTCATTGGCCACGTTACTGCCGGTTACTGGCCAGGGCGCCGGCCCGCGCGTCGTTGTATAAACCTTGCCGGCGTTGCTCAGGCCACCGACGCTGGCCTGGCCCGCGCCGACCAGCGCCGTGTCCCCGTCCAACGCCACAGAACGACCGAAGCGGTCACCGGCCTCACCATCCGGATCAACCTGCTTCTGCTGCTGACTCCAGTTCGCGCCGCTGCGCGTGAACACGTAGGCGGCCCCCTGGTAGGTATTACCGCCCGGGCTGGCCAGGATCGCGCCGACCAGCGCCGTGTCGCCGTTCAGGGCCACGGAATGGCCGAATTGGTCACCGGCAGCGCCGTCGGCGGCCACCAGCTTCTGCTGCTGGCTCCAGTCAGCGCCGCTGCGCGTAAAGACGTAGGCGACGCCCTGGGCGGTATTGACGCCAATGTTGCCCCGTTCCGCGCCGATCAGCGCCGTCTCCCCATCCAGCGCCACGGCAATGCCGAAAAGGTCATCGGCATTGCCGTCGGCGGCCACCAATTTCTGCTGCTGGCTCCAGCTCGTACCGCTGCGCGTGAAGACGTAGGCGGCCCCCTGGGCAAGGTTACCGCCGACGTCGGCCTGGCTGGCGCCGACCAGCGCCGTCTCCCTGTCCAGCGCCACGGCAATGCCAAAGAAAAAGAAGTCTTGCGCAGCGCCGTCAGCGGCCACCAGTTTTTGCTGCTGGCTCCAGCTCGTTCCGCTGCGCGTGAAGATGTAGGCGGATCCCTGGGCAAAGGTGCCGCCGAGGACGGCCCAGTACGCGCCGACCAGCGCCGTCTCTCCGTCCAGGGCCACGGAACGACCGAATCGTTCACCGGCAGCGCCGTCGGCGGCGACTAGCTTTTGCTGTTGGCTCCAGTTCGCGCCGCTGCGCGTGAACACGTAGGCGGCCCCCTGATCGGTGTTGCCGCCCACGTCGGCCTGGAACGCGCCGACCAGCGCCGTGTCCCCGTCCAGAGCCACGGAACGACCGAAGAAGTCACCGGCAGCGCCGTCGGCGGCCACTAGTTTCTGCTGCTGGCTCCAGTTCGCGCCGCTGCGCGTGAAGATGTAGGCGGCCCCCTGATTGGTATTGTCACCCACGTTGACCCTGTCCGCGCCGACGATCAGCGTATCCCCACTGACGGCCACGGAAATGCCGAACCAGTCGTCGGCTGCATAGTCTGTGGCGTTATGGGGCGTAGGTTCCAGAAAGGGGCGGCCTTGCGGCGGCGTGCCGACCGCTATTTGTGACAGAATGCCGCTGTGGGCCAGAAAGTCAAGCGCCGCCTGCCCCTCCATCTGCTGCGCGGGCAGCGGTGAGGGGGGCGCCAGCGATGCGCCGCTGGTGAGCAATACCAATCCGAGAAACAACATCTTCATTACAATCTTGGGAAAAGTGAACACAATATTCTCCTTACTCAATTCCGTACAACCAGCGGCAGATACAACCGCGCTAACTCCCGCCGCTCAAAAAAGTAAACCTTACCTTGGTTATTGTTGCCGCCGATGTTAGCTCCAGGAGCGCCAACCAGCGCCGTCTCCCCGTCCAGGGCCACGGAAGCGCCGAAGCTGTCACCGGCAGCGCCATCCGTGTCTACCAGCTTCTGCTCCTGGTTCCAGTTCGCGCCGCTGCGCCGGAAGACGTAAGCGGCCCCCTGGCTACTATTGCCACCCACGTTGGCCAGGCGTGTGCCGACCAGCGCCGTCTCTCCGTCCAGGGCCACAGAGATGCCGAATTCGTCAGAGACCATGCCGTCGGCGGCCGCCAGCTTCTGCTGCTGGCTCCAACTCGCGCCGCTATGCGTAAAGACGTAGACGGCCCCCTCGAAGATGTTGACTCCGGGCGCTCCGACCAGCGCCCTCTCTCCGTCCAGGGCCACGGAAATACCAAAGAAGTCGCTGTCAGCGCCGTCGTCGGCTAGCAGCTTCTGCTGCTGGCTCCAACTCGCCCCACTGCGCGTAAAGATGTAGGCAGCCCCCTGGTTACTGTTGCCGCCAACGTTGGCCCCGTATGTACCGATCAGCGCCGTCTCTCCGTCCAGGGCTACGGAATAACCGAATTCGTCAGAGGCGGCGCCGTCCGTGGCTGCCAGCTTCTGCTGCTGGCTCCAATTCGCCCCGCTGCGCGTGAAGACGTAGGCTGCTCCCTGGCTGGCGTTGCCGCCCACGCTGGCCCGGTACGCGCCGACCAGCGCTGTCTCCCCGTCCAGAGCCACGGAAATGCCGAATTGGTCAGTGACAGTACCGTCGGCAGCTGCCAGCTTCTGCTGCTGGCTCCAGCTCGCCCCGCTGCGCGTGAAGATGTAGGCAGCCCCTTGCCTATAGTTGCCGCCGACGGTGGCCAGGAACGCGCCGACCAGCGCCGTCTCCCCGTTCAGGGCCACGGAAACGCCGAAGAAGTCGCCTCCAGCGCCGTCGGCGGCTACCAGCTTCTGCTGCATGACCCAAATGGGACCATTGCGCGTGAAGACGTAGGCGGCCCCTTGCCTGATGTTGCTGCCGATGGTGGCCTGGGTTGCGCCGACTAGCGCCGTCTCTCCGTCCAGGGCCACGGAAATGCCGAAGTTGTCACCGGCAGCGCCGTCGTTGGCCACGTTACTGCCGATTAGCGGCCAGGGCGTCGGCCCTCGCGTCGTCGCATAAAACTTGCCGGCGCTGGTCAGGCCGCCGACGTTGGCCTGGAACGCGCCGACCACTGCCGTCTCCCCGTCTAGGGCTACGGAACGAGCGAAGCGGTCACCGGCAGCGCCATCCGGGGCCACCAGCTTCTGCTGCTGGCTCCAGTTCGCCCCGCTGCGCGTGAAGACGTAGGCCGCCCCCTGATCGCTGTTGGCGCCGATGTTGGCCCGGTGCGCTCCGACCAGCGCCGTGTCCCCGTCCAGGGCCACGGAACGACCGAATTGGTCAGAGGCAGCGCCGTCTGCGGCCACCAGCTTCTGCTGCTGGTTCCAGTTTGTCCCGCTGCGCGTGAAGACGTAGGCGGCCCCCTGGCCGGCGTTGCCGGCCACGGTGGCCCAGATTGTGCCGACCAGCGCCGTCTCCCCATCCAGGGCCACGGAAATGCCGAATTCGTTACCGGCAGCGCCGTCGGCGGCCACCAGCTTCTGCTGCTGGCTCCAGTTCGCCCCGCTGCGCGTGAAGACGTAGGCGGCCCCCTGGTTACTGTTGCCGCCGACGTTGGCCAGGATCGCGCCGACCAGCGCCGTCTCCCCGTCCAGGGCCACGGAAATGCCGAAGAAGTCGTTGTCAACGCCATCGTTGGCCACCAGCTTCTGCTGCTGGCTCCAGCTCGCGCCGCTGCGCGCGAAGACGTAGGCGGCCCCCTGATTACTATTGCCGCCCACGTTGGCCAGGTCCGCGCCAACCAGCGCCGTCTCCCCACTCAGGGCCACGGAAATGCCAAATTGGTCAGCGGCAGCGCCGTCGTCGGCTGCCAGTTTCTGCTGCTGGCTCCAGCTCGCGCCGCTGCGCGTGAAGACGTAGGCGGCCCCCTGGTTGGTATTGCCGCCCACGTTAGCCCAGTGTGCGCCGACCAGCGCCGTCTCCCCGTCCAGAGCCACGGAACGACCGAAGAAGTCACCGGCAGCGCCGTCGTCGGCCACCAGTTTCTGCTGCTGGCTCCAGTTCGCGCCGCTGCGCGTGAAGATGTAGGCGGCCCCCTGATTGGTATTGTCACCCACGTTGACCCGGTCCGCGCCGACGATCAGCGTATCCCCACTGACGGCCACGGAAATGCCGAACCAATCGTCGGCTGCATAATCTGTGGCGTTATGGGGCATTGGTTCTAAAAAGGGGCGGCCTTGCGGCGGCGTGCCTGCCGCTATTTGTGACAGAATGCCGCTGTGGGCCAGAAAGTCAAGCGCCGCCTGCCCCTGCATCTGCTGCGCGGGCAGCGGCGGGGGGGATGCCAGCGACGCGCCGCCGCTGAGCAATAGTAATCCGAGAAACAGCATCTTCATACCAATCTTGGGAAAAGTGATCACAATATTCTCCTTGTTAGAGTTACGCACTTACCGGAGGTTGAGCCTGCCGAAACCGGCTTTGACAAGTCAAACCGACTTCGACAAGTCAAACCGACTTCGACAAGCTCAGTCTGCGTAAGTCCTACTTGTGATTGTTCGCTACTGCTTGTACTGGGCAAAGTTCTGGTACATCGCCTGCACCTCTTCGGCCGTGAGCGCGCGGTCGAACACCATCACCTCGTCGATCGAGCCGTTGAACGGAAAGCGGCGGTAGCCAGCGCCGAAGGAGTCCTCACACATCTCGCTCGCCGCGATACGCGTCTGCGTGTACCCCCCCGGGCGGGGGCATGGCGTGTACGTCGAATTACCGACGCTGCTGCCTGCCAGGTTGCCGTTGACGTAGACCCGCATGTTGCCACCCCCCTCAGCGCTGCCGTACACGGCCACTACGTGCGTCCACGCGTTCCTCGGCACGATGAAGCCAGACTGCACCCAGTCAACCGCGATGCTGCCCGAGCTCGGCCGCCGCCACAGGTGCAGCCGTGCGTTCGCGTTGCCGTCGCGGTGCTGCGCCTGGATCGCGAAGTCGCCCGAGAGCAGATCGCCACCGACCTGGCTGAAGACGGTGCGGTTCCCATCCGTAGAGCGCGGGTTGATCCAGGCGCTCACTGTGAACGGCGCGTCGGTCGCCACGACCTGCTCGATCGGCCAGGTGTGCAGGTATTGGCCCGAGCCGTCGAAGACCCACGATCGCTGTGCAGGGTCGGAGCCATCCCAACCGGCGCCGTACGACCCCTGCATGTTGGTGATGTGGGCGTTGCCGACGGCATCGTTCGTGTCGCCATTGGCGGGCCACCAGTGCTTGGGCTGCGGCAGGCCGCCGGTCACGGGCCGGCATTCGCGCACCTCATAGTCGGTGGTGTTGGCCACCCGCGCCAGCCGGTTGTCGTTCAGGTTGCGAATGGTGAAGGAGATTGGCTCTACCTGGTTGATGGCCAGAGGCTCCGCGAAATAGGCGGACAGCTTGCCCTCGCGAATGAGATTTTGCACGCCGGTGTTGGAGCCGCCCAGGGCGAAGATTTCGATGCGGGCGGTGGAAAGGGTCTGGCGCAGTTCGGCTTCGGCAAAGCCATTTACGCCGCCCGGCGGCGATTCGTAGGAGAACTCCAGGGCAGCGGCGATGCGCTCCCGGCTGTCGCTGGAGGTAAAGGTAAACATGAGGATACGGCCGTATGACACACTATCAATATAGAGCGGCAAATTGTCGGCGCTGATGCCCAGACTTTGCAGGTCGGCAGCAGTGACGTTGTCGGCAAAGAAAGAAGACGGCCGTTCCGGTAAATCGACGGCGACGGTGAAGAGTCGCTGCACAAAGTAGGCGGTGTAGGTATGCTCGTTGGCCGCCCGGCTGTAGTTGAGCCGGCCCGACGCCGCCGCCCCCAAATAGCGGGCGTCGAGGCCCAGATTCAAGAGCGCCTGGGTGCTGCTGTGGCTCTCGACGGAATTAAACGAACTGGTTCCGGCACCAGCGGCCACGTTCGTTTCCAGCGTATTGACCACGATCTGGTTGATGCCCTCGCGGATGGTGCTGCCCACCGGCTGCTCAACAACGGTGCTGACGCCGCCGGGAATGCCCAGTACGCCGCCACCCTGAACGGAAATGCCCAGCGGGGCGCGCTTGTCCCGACTGACGGCCAGCAGTTCCAGCGAGCCGGTTTGCAAGTGGGAGCGGCCCCGTATCAGAGCGCCCGGCCACAGCACGGCCGCGTCGGGGTTGTGAATGGCGATCTCCTGCGGATTTTTGGTGATGCTGTAGGGGGTGGTGGTGCAGGTGTACAAACCGCCATCGGGAGCGGTCTCTTCGCCGGCAACGGCCGTTTCCCCAACCGGTTCCCCATTATTCTCCGGCATGTCGGGCGAGACATCGCTCCAGCGCGGCAGCTCGCTGACAAACGCATCAACCGAATCGCCCGTCTGTGCTACGCCGGTTGGTTGGGGCACCGGCTCGTCGATGGGCTGGAGCGTTGGCTCAATGGTGGCCTGGGGCACAATGGCCGTGGGTTCGGCCGTCTGCCCCGCACCCACGTTGCAGGCCAGGCCGGCGCTCAAGAAGATAAACCATCCGAAAATAATCGATAAACGTCGCATCATATTTCTCCTAAATTGACTGGTAGGGGCAGACCCGTGTGTCTGCCCCCGTGTGTCTGCCCCCGTGTGTCTGCCCCCGTGTGCCTGCCCCCATCTGTCTGCCCCCGTGTGTCTGCCCCGTTGAGTGAGTAGGGCGAACACGTGGGTTCGCCCCTACGGTGCGTCTTGGGTATCGTCCGGGCCAAAAGCCTGGTCCAGCGAGGCCAGCAGCGCCGCCACGTCAGCGAAGCTCTGCCGCTCCTGCGTGTCCAGCCATTGCAGATGAAAGCGCCAGAAGCGGCGCGATTCGGCGCCATCCTGCTCTGACCAGCAGCGCAAGATGAGCGTACGATAGACGGGAACGGCCGTTTCATTTTTCATAGGGCTGCTCGTTTGCTTCCCCGGTAGGATTTGACCAACCACATTGCAAATTTTTCCTGATGTCGGACTGCATTTCTGGATTTGTTTCCTATAATCACCACATAAGGACCATCATAAACGGCTATTCTCAATTCAGTCTCAATTAAGTTTGTCAAAAGGTAGACGTTCAGACTCCTGATTAACCATTCATCTATCTGGCAAACAAAAAAGGTGCTTCCGGCGATGTTTTCATCACCAAAAGCACCTTCCTGTCTTGATCGATAGATTTATATCGATCGGTTAATCACCCGCGGTTATTGTCCACTGCCTCTTGCAATGCCGACATACACGGTATTTGTGGCATCGGCGTTCACGTACACCACATCCTCGCGCGAATCGCCGTTGATGTCACCGACCAGGATTTCGAACTGCGCCCATTGATCGCCGGCAGGGTGATCCTGGCTGACGCGAGAGAAATCGAAGCTTCCGTCTGGTCGTCCCAGACCAATGATGCTTCGGTTCACAGGTCCCATTCGGTTCATCAGCAGATCCTTACGGCCGTTACCATTAATATCCAGCAATCTGAGAACATAATCGTTCGCGCCTTCTGCGATATTGTCCAGGTCATGACGTTCGCCAGCCGCCAGCGAGAGAGGGTTGCCTGATGACAAATCTCTTTGAATTCTCGGGGGAGTCCTCGCAGGCGCTACCCACACCAAATCCACCCCGGCATTCCCGGTGATGTTGCCAATCAATACTTCATAGTCTGGCCAACAGCAGGCGCTCCGGTTGAAATTGTACAGCGGCTCGAACATACTTCCGGGCTGAGTGCCTGAAGATTCCGCTATCCAGACGCGGTGGTTATCCTGTCCATATCTGTACCATATCAAATCATCCCGGCCGTTGCCGTTCACGTCCCCAACAGCAAATTGGTGGAGGGTAATACGCCAGCCATCGGAAGTACCGTGATCGTTATTATTCGGACTCGTATCTATGAAGTTGTCGACTCCAAAGGTTCCATCCCCGTTGGAAAGTCCCAGATAGGTGCGGTTGATATCGAAATGGCGGTTCCATATCAGATCGTCTCCGTTTTGACCAGTTACATTGCCTACTTCGAACCGGTACAAAGCACTCCAGCCGGCGTCACCGGCTTGCGTTAGCGGCATCTCTTCAAATGTACCGTCACCGTTTGATAAGGCGATGAAGCTTGTATTTGTGCCATCCACCCGGTTCCAGACCAGATCAGTACGGCCGTTATTATTGAAGTCGCCTGTTCTGACCTCATATTGGCTCCAACTGTAGGGCGGTGTGGCGCTGTGGGATGTGGGTAAGCCCATGGTAAAGGTGCCATCGCCATTGGAGAAGGCAACCACTGTCTGGTTTGAATTGGCGCTTAGATGATTGTAGATCAAATCCTGCATTCCGTTACCGTTCACATCCCCCATCATCACTTTTACAGGAGCCGGAATGGGCAGGCCCAGGTTTTGGGCAGGCAGAAAATCGAACGTTCCCGGAGTTGACAGTGTGGCTTCGCAGGTACGGATGTTGTATTCGGTGGTCTCCGTTACGCTGGCAATGCTGCCATCGCCCAGGTTACGGAAGGTGTAACTCAGCGGGTCGGCGCTTGACAGGGGGGCGTTGTTGGTAAAATACTGCGACCAGTCGCCCGAACGGATCATTGCCAGCGTGGCTTCTGCATCCCCTCCAATCGAGGTGATCTTGATTTTGGACTCCTGAAGAATCGATCTCTGTTTGGCGCTCAGGTTGGCTTCCACACTGCCGCCAATAGAATTGTATCCGGCCTGCATGGTGGCCCGGATGTCTGATTCACTGGCCGTGGAGGTAATGGAGAACATCATCATGCGTCCGTAGACGATGTTGGATACATAGACCGGCAGGTTATCCGGGCCGATGCGCCCCTGGCTGATCTGCTGCTGCAGCCGGGCTTCGGTGAAATCCTCGCTGAAAAAATCGCCGGGACTTTGCGGAGCCTCCACCACCACTTCGTACATCTTCTGGTAGAACTGCGCCGTGACCGTGGTTTCGGATTGCTTTCTGTCAATGCTGCCGCTGGCTGATCCCTCAAACCCAAGATAGTTACCCGATAGGCCCATCTGCAAAGCCGACTGCGTCTCACTGTGGTAGGTTTCCATCTTGAAGCTAATGGAGCTTGGCGTAGCGAGACCGCTGGCCGTCGCCCCGCCGATCATCGAGCCGATGGCCTGGTCGACCGTGGCCTGGTTGGGCCGATCCACCCTGCGAAAATTATCGTCGCTGGCCAGCCCGGGGATCGATACGTTGATCGGGGCGCGCTCGGCAATGGGCAGGCCCAACAGGCTGCCAAGACCGTCACGGTGGCTTCTGCCCTGGATCAGTCCGCCGGCGTAGAGAATCTCCCTGTCGGGGGAGTACATGGCAATCTGCTGCGGGTTTTCGGTAAGCGTAAACGGCTGCACCTGGCAGGAGTAGGTCACGTTCTCAAGCAGACCAAGAGTGCCATCTTCGTTGAACTGTTCCACATCGAGTACCACGTCCTCCACGGTCTGGGCTTCACCGGCCGGTGTAGGCCGCTGGGCTTGTCCCGGCGGGGCGAACTGGCTCCACGAAGGCAGTTCCTGCAGATAGTTGCTTACATCTTCGGTACTGACAGGGGGATCTACTGTTTCATTTTCTTCGCAGCCAGTTAATAATGTTAACATTGCACCGATTAAAGCCAATGAGTAATAAATAAACATTCTTCTTGTCATGATGAGTTTTCTCCATATTTAGGCATGGTTCAGGTCAGCTTGACAATTCACCGACCGAGGACGGAGGACGGAGGATCGATGGCAAGCGTAATTCCGTCTTTCGTCTTCGGTCCTCCGTCAAAATTTGTAAAGTTGGCTGCCAGGAAGCAGTGAACCATGCCCCTTTTTAAGATGCGTCTTGTATATCGTCCGGGCCAAAAGCCTGGTCCAGCGAGGCCAGCAGCGCCGCCACGTCGGCGAAGCTCTGCCGCTCCTGGGTATCAAGCCATTGCAGATGGAAGCGCCAGAAGCGGCGCGATTGGGCATCATCCTGCTCTGACCAGCAGCGCAAGATGAGCGTACGATAGACGGGAACGGCCGTTTCATTTTTCATAGGGCTGCTCGCTCACTTCCCCGGTGGGATTTGACCAACCGCACCGCAAAGTTTTCCTGATGTCGGACTGCATTTCTGGATTTGTTTGCTATAATCACCATATAAGGACCATCATAAATAGCCATTCTCAATTCAGTCTCAATTGGTAACTACCAAGCCAGATTGGGCCAATTTATCCTGGTGGATGCAGCAGTTGGGTGAGTAAAATTGGTCCAATCTCTAGAGAGCGTTGGTAGTTACCTCAATTGAGTGTTTTATCGAGAGGTAGCTGTTCAGACTCTTGATTAACCATTTCCCTCGAGGCACAGCCTGATGCTCAAATTTAGCTTGCTGGGACGGGTCCAAATTACGCTGGACGACCAACCAGTCACCGGTTTTGCTTCGGAAAAGGAGCTGCTGCTGCTTTGTTACCTGCTGCTCAACCCCGGCGAACACAGCCGGCCGCAGTTGGCCGGGCTGCTGTGGGGGGAGATGAGTGAGGAACGGGCGCGGGCGAATTTGAGTACGGCCGTTTACAACCTGCGCCAGCTTTTACCCCAAGCCATTGAGGCCAGCCGCAAAACGGCCGCTTTCAATCCTGACCAACCTGTCTGGCTGGATACGACCGTTCTCCAGCAAGCCCTGGACGAAGCGGACGAATCGTTGGCCGACGCGAACGATTCGTTGGCCGACGCCGCGGCCCTCTATAGGGGCAACTTCCTGGACGGTAACTACCCCCAAGACGCGCCTGAACTGGAAAGCTGGCTGCAACAAGAGCGCGAGCGCTGGCGCCTGCTGGCCCTGACCGCCCTGGATCGGCTGGTCCAGCAACAAAGCCAGGCCGGGTCGTGGGAGGAAGCGATTGGCAGCCTGCGTCGCCTGCTGGCCATTGAGCCGTGGCGCGAAGAATCCCACCGGGCGCTGATGCGGCTGCTGGCCCGCACCGGCCAGTTCAACGCCGCCCTGGTTCAGTACGAAACCTGCCGCGCTCTGCTTCTGGACGAGTTGGGCGTAGAACCGATGGCGGAGACAACGGCCGTTTACCGGCGCATTGAAGCGGCCCGCCAGCGCCCGCAACGACACAATCTGCCTCCGCAACCCACGCCGCTAATCGGCCGTGCCACCGAGATGGGACAGCTCTTCACCTGGTTGAACGATCCCGCACGGCGGCTGATCACCTTGGCCGGACCAGGCGGCAGCGGCAAGACGCGGCTGATCCTGGCCGCGGCCCGCGACCACGCCTACGCCTTTCTCGATGGTGTCCGGTTTGTGCCGCTGGCCGAAGCCACCAGCAGCGCCGGTCTGGTGCAGGCTATCGCCGCTGCCCTGGATTTGACCCTGGCCGTGGGCGCGGAGCAGGCTGATTTGCTGGCCTACCTGCGCGACAAGGAAATGCTCCTGCTGTTGGACAATGTGGAACAGGTGTTGGAACCGGCCGCCGATCTGGCACTGGCTATGCTAGAAGCAGCCCCCCGGCTGCGCCTGATTGTCACCTCGCGGGAATATCTGCAACTGCGCTGGGAGACGCGCCTGCCTCTGGCGGGGCTATCCACGCCGCCAATGGGGACGGTAGACATTGCCGGCTTCGACGCCGTGCGGCTTTTTGTGCAGATGGGGCAGCGAGTACGCCCCGATTTCAGTCTGGCGGGGCAGGAAACGGCCGTAGCCGATCTCTGCCGTCTGGTGGAAGGGACGCCGCTGGCGCTGGAACTGGCCGCTTCTCTGCTGGATAGCCAATCGCCGCCCCAACTCCTGACCCAAATCCGGCAAAGCTTCGACCGGCTGGCGACGTCTATGCGCGACATGCCCGCCCGTCACCGCAGCCTGCGGGCCGTGTTTGACCATTCCTGGGCCTTGCTGACGCAGCCGCAGCAGGCCGCCCTGCCCCGACTGGCCCTCTTTCGCGGCGGCTTTACGCCCCAGGCGGCGGCGGCCGTAGCCCAGGCGTCGCCGGCGCTCCTGGCCGCTCTGGCCGCCAAAACGCTGATTCGGACGACCAATGAAGGTCCGGCTGCGCTCGCCACAAACGGCCGTTACAGCCTGCACGAGGTGATCCGCCAATATGCTCTGGCGCAATTGGCCGACAACCAGGAGGCGGCCGCCGACCACGCTACTTATTTTGCGGCGCAGCTCCAGCAGGCGGCCGACGCCCTGCACGGCCCGGAGCAAACGGCCGTGGCTCGCCAGCTTTTGGCCGACCTGGACAACTGCCGCGCCGCCTGGGAAACGGCCGTTGCAGTCGCCGATATTGATTTACTGCGTCAAATGGCGCCGGGACTGGCCCGTTTTTACCGGGTGGCGGGACTATACGAAGCGGGGGTGGCCGCCTTTGCCGCGGGGGCAGCTCGCCTGCCCCGGCAGGCCGACCTGCATCTCTACCACGCCCTGTTTTTGCTGGAACGGCATGAGTATGCGGCAGCGGCAACGGCCGTTGCCGCCGCCGCGTCTGCCGGCCTGTCCGACCCCGTTCTGTTGGCCCAGGCGCATCTTATCACCGCTACCGTTTCTTTGCGTCAGGGTGACGTGGTGACCGCTCAAGAAATCATTCCCCAGGCGCTGGCCGCGGCGGAAGCGGCCCAAACAGCCTGGCTGCAGGGGCAGGTCTGGCGTTTGATGGGCAAGTTGGGCGAGCGGAAGGGGGATTATGCCCAGGCGGAACAGGCGATTCGTCAGGCGTTGGCCATCTATGAGGCCAGCGGCGATCCGGCGGAACTGGCGCGGACTTACTTTGCCCTGGGCGCTGTGCTTTTTCGGCGCGGCGACCATCAGGCTGCACAGGACCTGTTGCAAAAAGCGCTGGCGATCCAGCGGCAGGTAGACCCCACCGGCTTGAGCAGCACCCGCGTGCTGACGTCGCTGGGCACTGTGACCTACAACCTGGGTCAAGAAGAACAGGCTGTCGCTTATTTCCAGGAATCCCTGGCCGTTTGTCAGCAAATGGGCGACCGGTCCAGCGGGGCGATGGCGGCCAATATGCTGGGACGTCTGGCCGCCTGGGATTTCAAATTTAGCCGGGCGCAGGATTATTATACTCAGGCGTTGACCTGGTATCAGGCGATTGGACAGCCCAAAGGAGAAGCGGATACGCAGCGTTACCTGGCTGACCTGGACCTTACCCTGGGACAATATGAGGCGGCGCGGGAACGACTAACGGCCGTTTTGGACACCTACCGCGCCATTGAAGAAAAACGCAGCGTGGGCACGACCCTGACCAGGCTCTCTTTGGTCCACCATTACCTGGGCGATCAGCAAATGGCCGTGCAGCAGGCCGAAGCCGCGTTGGTTATCGCTGCCGAAGTTGACAATCCGCTGCTGCGAGCGCTTGGGTTGAGCAGTTTGGGTCATGGGCTGCGGGGACAGGGAGAGTGGGAGAGGGCAACGGCCGTTTACGCCGAGGCGATTGCCCTCTGGCAGAAATTGGATAGCCGGACTATGGCAACAGAGCCGCAGGCGGCGCTGGCGGCCGTTCATTATGCGGCCGGTCAGCCTGAAGCGGCCTGGCCTTTGCTGGAAACGGCCGTGGCCTACCTGGTTGACAATCCCCAAGCCGACTGCGATGCTCTGGGGCAGCTCTATCTGGACTGTGTTACTCTACTGCGAGCCAAAGGGGAAAACGAACGGGCGGAATCGCTGCGACAGCAGGCGGTAGCCACACTGCGCCGGCAGGCGGCCGGCATTGGCGATGAAGAAGGGCGTGCCCGTTTCCTCGAGATCCCGGCTCACCAACAGTTGTTCATGCTATTCCATAATGGCGAATAGTGTGTCGCCATATCCAGAAAGGGATTGGCTGGGCGCTGCGCCAATATTCCAAGACCGACCTAAGTAGAACCAAAAAAGTTCTTTAAGAGCTGGGAACAAGCCCAGCCATCCTTAACAAATCAATAGGTTGATGTTCCTGGAAGAAACGCTCAACAGCCTGTTTGATAGCTTCCAATGA
>SLGK01000342.1 GCA_007123775.1 Anaerolineae bacterium
AAGAACTCGTTCTGCCGTTGACGTTGACCATGTAAGTGCCGGCTTCCAGGCCATCGACGTCAAGCGAAATCAACTCGTCAAAGGCGACAAGCTGCTGTGTACAAATAGCATCGGCCGGCCGCACCGTGCTAATGTGGATGCGGAAGGTGTCTTCATCCTGCTCGGTGGTGATATTGCCCACGCGGGTGCAGCCGTCGCCCACGTAGCCGGTTGCCCGCACATTGATCTGCACCGGGAAGGATTCCATAACCAGCACGTCCACTGACTCGACCATCGCCTCACCCATGATGATGTCGCCCTCAATTACCTCTATAATTGGCTCGTCAACGGCCGTGTCGTCATCACTGCTGACCGGATCATCAAGATGGGGGGCATTGGTATTGACTGGTTGGTCAGAAACGTCCGGTTCCGTCCCCCGCGCCGCGTCGCCGCAGGCCGCCAGGATTAGGGTCAAGACCAGTAATGATAGAAAAAGCGGTTTTAGTTTCATGGTAAAACTCTCCTCGTCTGTTGTTATGGTGTTAAAGGGCGGTGGTTATGCCCCTTACACTCACTATAACGATGGGAGAGTTCAAATTGTTCCCGCAAAGGCAACTACTCAGGTGCAAGGCACTGGCCACAGGAGTTGCCAATAACCAAAACCGTCCGGCCAGTGCCTCGCACCACTCTGGGACCCTATAGTAGTAGGCGCAAAAACGTAGCCTAAACGTGTAACAGTTTCCTTTTGTTTCCGCTACAATGTGACTATTACTGACTCAAGTTGAGGGATAACTCATGCGCCGATTCATACTTTGGGGACTTTTTCTTTTTATCATCGCTACGCTTTCAGCTTGCCAGACAGCCACGCCTGAAACAGCGACACAGCGGCCTGTATCACCGACGCCAACCATTTTGCCAACAAACACCTTGGTCCCGCCTTCGCCAACGCCTTCGATTACACCGACAATAGCTACCCCAACAGCCACGCCCACTGTTGTTATAGAACCGACCGCTACTCGCACCCTTATTCCTACGATTACACCGGCCCCAACCATACCGCCGAGTTCGCGCTCGCTGGATTTGACGCTGGTGGCTCACACGGGGGGCGCGGCCACTGGGTTGGCCTTGGCCGATAACGGCCGTTTGGCTTACCTTACCGTCGGACCTCGTCTGCTGCTTTATGACGTGGCTGATAGACGGAATCCCCAACTACGCTGGCAAAGCGAGCCGTTTGCCCAGCCGTTTGTCACGTTGGTCAAAGAGGGGGAATATATTTTCGGCCGTTTGCCGGACAGATGGGTAGTGTGGCAGATTTCGACAACAACGCCCATAATGGTTTGGGAGAGCCAACCAGAAGCAGCAAAAACATCCGCCTATTTTTATGTACCATTGGCCGATAAACTGTATTTACGTGCGGGCATAGAGAGTTGGCTGGTTTTTGATTCCCGATCACCACAATTCCCTTTGGCGACAGTCACTCAAGCCGGTAATATTCAACCTGTTTCAGGTGGACTTATCATTGAGCAAAGAACGGCCGAGGGGTATGATTTGCTCTTTGCCGAAGGCCAAACTTTACCGGCGAATGTAGTTAGTCAGATGAGCTTTACCGGATCACGGCAAATCATAGCTATTCATGAACCATATCTTTATGTCAGCGCAACAAACGTACAGAACAGCGATGGGCTTGTTATCAACTTTGCCGACTTTGCCCAGCCAGACTTGTTGTCAGACGAGCTACCTCTTTATTTTTCTGCAACTGTTCACGACAACTGGCTCATAACGATTTATGGGGATCGAGCCGTATACAACATTGCCGAAGACCCTGCCAGCCCTGTACTGCTGGCATCTATTGAGTATGATCCCATGATCGGCTATCAGCCATTGCATTGGCAAGGTGATCAGTTACTGCTATTAAGTCAATTCGGTGACGCCGGATATGTTGGTGTCGATTTAGAATTGCTCAATTTAGATGACGTTCTTAACCCGGAGCAACAGAGGCAGTATCGACTACCTGCATTACGAACTACCGCAGTTGAGCGATTTGAAGACACCTTATTTGTCCTACAGAATGCTCAATTAACAATGCTGGACATAGTCGATTTTGAGGAGATTCAAGAACTTGGTCGCGTTGAGATGGCTGGTCCCACTTCCCGCTCTCTTTTGACAAACGCAAATGTTTTTATTGCAGCGCATAATTACAACTACTTTGCACGACTCATTCCTGCCCAGTTATCTGAATGGCCAGGCGAGGTTACACAGATTCCAATTTCTGCAGGCCACGGGTATTATCTGCATGACGATATATTGGTGCTAGTGTCAGATGGTGGTGTAGAATTTCATGACCTAAACACAAATGAAGTGAACAGCCTACAATTTAACGAACTGTTTGCACAGGGAGGTTGGGTCAGACAATTTGTATTTTGGCAAGAATACCTGTATGCACTTGACCACATGGCGTTGGCTGTGTTAGATATGACCGATCCCATAAATCCAGTTCTCGTCACCAATTACGAAAAAACTTCGAGAGAAGGCTGGTGGAACAATATAGTTATCAATGATTCTGTTGCCTTCATAGCAGGTACAGAGGGTATCACGGTTCTTAACTTGAGCAATCCGGTTGAACTGGCAGAAGTTGGTTTTATATATACAGGCGAGTATATCGGTAATTTACATGTTGTTGGTACTGCGTTGTATGGTGGGCAGCACAATTTCTTGGTTTTTGATATAAGTGATCCTGCACAAGCCCAGCTTGTCAAAACCATTGGTACACCCCTCAACGGTCACCAATTTGAAGATTTTCTGATTGGCACGATTGACGGTGATATTGCCGTTTTTGACGTGGCCGATCCCTTGAATCCGAAGCTGGTCAAAGAGGTATCAATCGGCACACGCGGCTATATTATGGGCATTCGCCACAATCAGCTCTATGTGGGGTCAAATGCCGGTATTTACGTCTTTGAGATCAGCCCTGCTGACTAACGCCCGGCGCATCCATTGCTACGCACTACGCACCACGCACTACGTTCAAATAGGTCAGAACCGCTTCCAGCACCCCGCCACCAATAGCCAGCGCCTTGTCGGAGATGGTGAAACAGGCGTTGCGGTCATTACGGCCGTCCAGATCGCCAATTTTGAGGTTAGCAGAAACGGCCGTTCCCTCAGCAATCAAACCCCGCACCACCCCGGCAAACGGGGCCACCAGCGGCTGGCCAGCCACATGACCCAGAACCGCGCCGCTCTCGACTGAATCCCCAATGGCCGCCTGCCACCGCACCACACCGGCCACAGGTGCCCGCAGCACCCGTTCCGCCCCCTTACCGGCCACGAGGCCCGGCGTGCCCGTGTTGGGCTGCGCCGCCCCCTGCCAGATAACCCGCCCCAGCCGGTGGCCGCGCATCGTCTCGATGACGGCGTGGCAGTCCACCCCGGCCGTAAAACCCGGCCCCAAAGCCACCACCAGCGAGGCCTGGTCGAGGCGGGTATCAATGTTACGCTTGGCCATGCGGGCGTCGATGATAGCGGTGGGCCTCATGCCCGCCGCAGACCAATCCGGCAGTGTCGGCGCGACCAGGACGGGAATTGCACCGGTTGGGGCTAATGCCAGCGCCTCGCCCACTGTGTCAACCCGTTGGCCACGTAGCCCTTCGACGGTTATCTCGCCTTCTAAAACGGCCGTTGCCAGCGCCACGTAACGACGAACCACCAACGGCCGTGCCAGTTCCAGCACCAGCAGCGGAAAGCCAGCCTTGTGCAGCCGGTAGGCAATGCCCGTAGCCAGATCGCCGCCGCCGCGCAAGACAATCAAATGGTCGGCAAACAACATGGATGTTATTCCTCGTAAAGACCGAGGACGAAGGACCGAAGACGGATACAGGTCTCTGTCCTCCGTCCTCCGTCTTTCGTCCTCGGTCAGAAATATTACCAGAAACTATCCTTTTACGGCCGTGTTCTACTAGATGACAGTGCCTCTGCGTCTTGCGGGCACTCAATAGAACCGATCAGGAGGTTTGACAATGGACATCGTTTTCTGGCTCATTATTGGTGGTATTGCCGGCTGGATTGCCGGTCAGCTCATGCGCGGCGGTGGCTTTGGGTTAATTGGCAACATTATTGTCGGTATCGTTGGGGCCGTCGTGGGTGGCTTTGTGTTTGGCCTGCTGGGACTATCAGCAGATGGCAGCACAATTGGCTCACTCGTCACGGCAACGGTGGGTGCTGTCATCCTGCTCTTTGTGGTTAGTTTGGTTAAGAAAGCATAGCATAGGCGTAAAACGTAAAGCGTAAAACGTAAGGGCTTTCACGCATCACGTTTCACGCAGCTTTGCCACGACGCGGGCCGGGGTGAGGGGTAGCTGGTCAAACCAAACCCCGGTCGCGTCGTGAACGGCCGCCACCAGGGCCGGGGCCAGCGGCAAAAAGGGCATTTCGGCCATGCCCCGTGCGCCCCAGGGACCCAGCGGGTCGGGGATTTCCATGATGATGGAGTGGACACGGGTGGGCACGTCGCTGACGCCAGGTATCAGGTATTGGCTGAGGTAGGGGTTGGTAATACGGCCGTTTTCCACCCGCAAATCCTCCATCAACGCATACCCATGCGCCTGCACCACCGCCCCCTCTATCTGCCCTTCAATCAGGTTGGGATTGAGCGCCTGTCCGACATCATTGGCGCACCAGACGTCGGTCACGTGAATGTGGCCCGTCTCTACGTCTACCAGTACGTCCACTACTTCGGCTACATAGCCATAGGCAAAATTCGGCACACAGGCCCCTGTTTCCGCATCATACATGGTGGTGGGCGGCGGTGTAAAGCGTACGTGACCCCGCGCCGGTCGCTCCTCGGCGCGCCAGGCGTCCAGTGCCTTCTCGGCCGCGCCCCGAATGGCATTGCCCGCCATCCAGGTCATGCGCGAGGCCGATGCCGAGCCGGAATCGCCGCTGCTGGCCGTGTCTGAGGCTTCGACCGTCACCTTGTCCAAAGCAACACCCACAGCGGCCGCCGCCATTTGCTTAAAAACGGTATGCGCTCCCTGGCCTACGTCAGCCCCGGCATGATACAGGATAACCTTTTCAATTTCCGCGCCGCCAAACAGCTCAATGGTGGCCTCACACCGCTCCGGGAAGCCAAAAGAAAAGCCGATGTTCTTAAAGGAGCAGGCAAACCCTCGCCCCCGTCGCAGCGATTCGGCCCGGCCGGCCAGCGACCGCACCCCCGAAAATGACGGAGGACCGAGGACCGAGGACGGAGAATTATCACCCGCCGCTCCGTCTTCCGTCTTCCGTCCTCCGTCTGTAACCCAGCCCGCCTCCGCCGCGCACCGCTCAATCACCTGGTCCAGGCTAATTCCGGCCGGGACCTGGCTCTGTACGGTCATGTGGCTGCCCTCGCGCAGCACATTTTTCAAACGTAGCTCAACCGGGTCCATACCCAGAACCTCAGCCAGTTTGTTCATCTGGCTTTCGGCGGCAAAGGCGCCTTGTGGCCCACCAAAGCCGCGAAAGGCCCCGCCGGGCACGTTGTTGGTGGTGACGGCGAAGCTGTCTACGTGGGCGTTAGGGATTTCATAAGGGCCAGTGACCATCAGGTTAGCGTTGCCCAATACTTTGGTGCTGGTGTAGGCGTAGGCACCGCTGTCAAGGATTAGTTTGGCAGAAACGGCCGTTATCTTCCCTTCAAGCGTGGCCCCCCACTTCGTTTGCACATAGGCCGGATGCCGTTTGCAGTGGCCGATGATGCTTTCTTCGCGGCTCCAGATGATGCGGACCGGCCGTTCAATCCCCCGCTCGTGCAGGCGTAGGGCGGCCAGGCCCAGCACAATTTGCAGCGACATATCCTCCCGCCCGCCAAACGCGCCGCCAATGGCCGGGTAGATAATGCGAACCTGGTCGGTGGGCAAACCGAGCGCGTGGGCTACCTGCTCCTGGTCTTCGTGGGTCCACTGGCCAGCAATTTCGACGGTAATACGGCCGTTTTCATCCACATAACCCACGCCCGCTTCCGGCTGCAAAAAAGCATGTTCCTGGTGGGGCAGCCGGTATTCACCTTCCACCACCACGTCGGCCGCAGCCCAGCCGACCGGCATGTTTCCCTTGCGAATATGATACTCATGCAGAATATTGCTGCCGTGCCAGGGGTGTAAAATCACCTCATCCTGCATGGCTGTGAAGAGGTCGGCCACAACCGGCAATGGTTCCCACTCAATCTCAATCAGGTCCCGCGCCCGGCCGGCGGCCAACTCCGTCTCAGCAATGATGATGGCTACCTGGTCCCCCTCCCAGCGGCTCACGTCGCTGTGGGGTTTGCTGCTGCCCAGGCCGATCAATACCGGCTGGTCGGGCATAATCAACCCATACTCATTGACCGGCACATCTTTCGCTGTGAGGATGGCGACTACGCCTGGTACGGCTTCCGCCCGGCTGGTGTCAATGGCCACCATGCGGGCGTGGGCCTGCTGACTAAACAGCACTTTGCCGTGCAGCAAATTGGGTGGGGTAATATCGCCGGGATACAGCGTGGCGCCGGTCACTTTGCCGACGGCGTCAATGCGGTGAACAGATTGGGTCGGGAATTTGTCGTTGGTCATGATTCGGTTGTCCGCTGGCAGCAAACCTGACGGGCCTGAGCGCTGCTATTGTGGGTGTCAGCCAGCCTGTAAACGCCTAATACTTGTCGTCAAAGGGATCTATATTGCGTGAACTCAGGCTAGGCTCGCCCAGCTTGCGACGGCCTTCAGGGGCAGCTAACATGAAGCCAAAGATCAGGATAAACTGCATAAAAAAGACGATGAGCAGCATGATCCCTAACAGGATAGCCCATTCTGGCACCGTGCGTGGTAGGCCCAACTGGCCATAGATCATTTGGTAGGTAATGATGCCCTCATTGAGCAAATAGGTCGCCACGAAATAGGCGACAGCAAGCGACATGAGCAGCCAGATAGACTGCACAATCGTGCGGCCGGTCAAGCCTTTACGTCTGGCTAACATCTCTTCATTTTTCTTCTCTAAGCGCATGTTGCACCCCCTTGTTATTGCCCACTGGCCTTTTCTACTGCCTCAATGATCTTGTAATAGCCAGTACAGCGGCAAAGATTGCCCGCAAAGCTTTGCTGAATCTGATTAGGGTCGGGCTGACTGACTTCTTCGAGCAGTTTGGCCCCGGCCATGATAAAACCCGGAATGCAGTAACCGCACTGAACGGCTCCTGTTTCAATGAAAGTCTGTTGTAAGGGATGGTAGGTCTGGTGGCCGTTGCGGTCACTGGCCAACCCTTCGATGGTGACGATTTCGGCGTTGTGGGCGCGTGGGGCTGGCACCAGGCAGGCCATGACGGCCATGCCGTCCAGGAACACGGTGCAGGCACCACATTCGCCCTCGCCACAGCCTTCTTTGCTGCCGGTGAGCTGGCCCTCTTCGCGTAGCCAACGGAGCAGGGTTTTGTGATTGCCGCCAGAGGCGGTGATAGTACGGCCGTTTACCGTGGCCGTAATGGGGGTGTCGGCCGTATGCGTGGCCGCAAATTGATCGCCGGTGGGAAAACGGCCGTTGGTCGCGCCCCAGAGCATGACCGGTTTTGGCGGCCAGTAAGCCCGTTCCTGGCCGTCACGCAGCGTCATCAAGGCACGTTCTACCAGGACACGAATCATTTCTGTGCGGTAAACGGCCGTGCCGCGTACGTCATCAATTGGACTGGGCGTGGCTGAGGCCAGCCGCGCTGCTTCGGCAATCACTTCATCGGTCAACTGCTTGTCAGGCAGATACGCCTCGACGACCGGGGTGTTGATAATGGTGGGGGCGACGCTGCCCTGCGCCAGACGCACGGCCGTTATGGTCTGGTCGTCCTCGGCAAAAGTCAGCAGCAGGGCCAGATGCACGACCGAGATGGCCTGTGCTTTACGCAGTCCCAGCTTGACGAAGGTGCCCCGTGTTTGCTCGCTCATCGGCGCAAAGTTGATGTCAATCAGCATTTCATCCGGGGCCATCACCGTCTGCCGCACGCCGGTATAGAAGTCAGTCAGCGCCACGGTGCGTATGCCCCGCGTGGAGGCCAGGGTCAGTTCGGCATCCAGGGCACGGAGTGGCGTAATCGTGTCATTAGCCGGGCTGGCCGTCACCAGATTGCCGGCAATGGTTGCCCGATTGCGGAGCTGGGGCGAACCAACCTCCCAACTGGCCTGCGCCAGCGGAAAGGCTGCCCGGTGGATAATGGGGGAGGCCACGACCTGATTGTGCGTTACCAGAGGGCCAATGTGGATACGGCCGTCTGCCCCTTCCGTAATCTCGGCCAGACCCGGGATGCGGGTGACGTCAATCAGAACTGACACGTCGGACCGCTGGCCCCGTGCCAGTTCGAGCAAGAGATCGCTGCCACCGGCGACGATACGCGCGGAACGGCCGTGTTTGGCTAACAAAGCCAGCACGGCGTCAACGGTGGTTGGTGTCTCATAGTGGTCAATAGCATGGGTTTTTGGGATCATAATGCTCGTATTATATCTGAATATCGCGTGCAATGGGTAGGAGATTGTAGCCATTCTCCGGCGGCTACGCTCTATGCACTTTTATAATTTCGGCCATGATGCTAACGGCGATCTCTTCCGGCGTTTCGGCGTGCAGCTCCAGACCAATCGGGGCATGAAAAGCGTCGAGTTGTGCCTCAGAGATTCCCTTGTCTAGCAGCAGTTGGCGTGTGTGGGTCCAGCGCCGCTGGCTGCCCATAATGCCCACATAAGATGCGGGCGAGTCGATTAGCTGGGGTATAATGGTCATGTCAACAGTCACGTTGCGCGTTACCAGCACAACGTAGCTGTTGCGGGTCAGCGGCTGCCGATCAAGGACAGCGGCAAAAGGTCCCGGAACGTGTATGTCGGCGTGGGGAATAACCTCCGGCTGAGCCAGTTCAGGCCGGTCGTCGTTGACGATGACGCGGAAGCCAAGCCAGTGGGCCAGATGGGCCACGGCCTGTCCTACATGGCCGCAGCCAACCACGTACACCGTGGCCGGGGGCAAATAAGGTTCCAAATAAATCTCTACCTCGCCGCCGCAGACGCCGGGATCGCCACGCTCCGGGGTCACCAGAGCATATTCCAGCAGCCGGGGCTGCCCGGCGGCGAGAGCGGCCTGCGCTTCGCTAATAACCCGAGATTCCATTTCGCCGCCGCCGATAGTACCGCTGATACGGCCGTCTTCATAGACCAGCATTTTGGCCCCACTGCGGCGGGGCACAGAGCCACGCGCTTTGACTACCGTTGCCAGTACTAACGGCACGCCGGCGGCCTGCGCTTTAAGTAGTTCTGTCAGAATATGTCCGGTGAACTCATTGCTCATGGTTAATTATCGGCGTCCGTGACACACCAGCCGGCAACCCATCCTGTCCGGAGACCATCCTGGGTACCAACCTCATGAAAGAGAATTTCGAGCCGTTCGCCGCTGGGGGAGGTCGCTGAGCGGAACTGGCTTTGCAACTCAAAAACGACTGTACCGGTCTCGAATAAAATGTCATGATCAAAGGTGTGGGGAGATTGGGTATGGCCCAGTACAATCGGCTGGCCCGCATCAGTTGCGCCGCACTGCCCGCGCCTCCGGCATTCGTCCAGACATTCGAGCCGCAACTGCCTGATTTGGGCCTGTTGTGCTTCTTGTATTTCCAGGTCGTTTCCGCCCCCGACAAGCCCGCAAGCCACCAGAATCAGGCTAATCAATGACAGCAGCAGGAGTCGATAGACAGTCTTAACGCCAGTCCCAAACATGTTGACCGTTGAGAATTTGTGTCACCTGACGAGCAAATTGGCTCATCTTTAAGGGCTTACTGATAAAGCCATCAAAACCGAGCGAACGTGCCTGTTCCATATCTTCTTCGAGTGTACCGGCCGTGACGGCTACCACCTTGCTTTGTGCATACCGAGTGTCCTGGCGAAGTTCAGCCAGCAAATCGTAACCGCTCTGGCCCGGCATATTGATATCTACCAAAAAGAGGTCTACTCGCGGCAGGCTTTGGGCAAACGTCAGGGCTGACACGGCCGATTTTCGGGCGTAACAGTTGCGTGCCCCGGCCATCCGCAACAGATCGAGCGCTACCAGTTGGGCATTGGTGTCGTCTTCGACGATCATGATGTAGGCGTCTTTCAGTGCTAAATTCATATCGCTTCCATTCTACCATTCCCTGGGTTTGCTACAAGGGTTTTGGCTTCTGTGAGCAGGGGTAGGGTAATGACAAAGCGGGTTCCCTGACCAATGTCGCTATCGACGGTAATGGTGCCGTTGTGCCGCTCAATCAGGTGGCGCGTAATAGGCAGCCCCAGGCCGGTGCCGGTACGGCGGCGGGCTGCCTTTTCGTCAACCTGACGAAATTCTTGAAAGATGCTTTCATGGTGTTCGGGGGCGATGCCCGCGCCGGTATCTTCAATGACAATCTGCACGCCATCGGCCAACGGCCGTATCCGCAGGGCAATGTGACCCACATCCGTATACTTGGCTGCGTTGCCTAGCATGTTGATCAGGGCTTGCTTGATTCGCATCTCGTCAACATAGACTAGCGGCCATTCGTTGGGGTACTCTCGAATCAACTCCACCTCTTCTTTGTCCAGAATCAGGCCGCGCATACTGGCCATGGCCTCTTCACAAACGGCGTGTAGATTGGACGCTTCCAAATGAAGCTTGAATTCACCTGATTGTATTTGGGCCATGTCGAGCAGATCGTTGAGAACGCTCAATAGGTGCCAGCCAGAGTTTTCAATGCGGCCCAGGTAATCATGCTGGCGCCCGGTAACGGGTCCGCAGCCGCCTTCACGCATGATGTGGGCAAAGTTGACAATGGCGTTGAGCGGCGTGCGCAGCTCATGACTCACATTGTTCATAAAGCGGGCGCGTAAATCTCGTTCACGTTCAGCCGCCTGCCGGGCTTTGTCCAACTCATGGTTCAGGGATTGCAGCTTTTTATTGGCCAGCGTGATTTCTTCCTGAATGGCGAACAACTCGTCGCGCCGACGTTGTGCCCGCCGGTGCAGCAGGCTGACGGAGTCTACGGCCGTTTGCCCCTCAATCCCGGACAGAAAAGCAGCTACGGCCAGCAGCAGGTTGACCCCAATTGACAGCAGTAGTTGTAAAAAGGCCTGGGGAGAGAGCGTACCGGCCAGACCGACGGCCACGATCGTGATTAGCGAAGCCAGGCCCCATATGAAAAAGCCAGCCCGTGGTCCGACCGTCATGCTAACGACAATGATAAACAAACCGGCCAGGTAGGGCAGCGGTGTCCACGGCTGCCAGGCAATAAACAGCAGCAGTCCGAGGGCCAAAAGATGGCCTACGGCAAAGACAATTGTGCCCAGGTCTTGCCTTTCGTGCCTGGCCAGGCGGAGGCCAATGTGGCCACTGGCCGCCGATAGCCCGGCCATGAGCAAATAGCTCCATGATGCCGCCAGCCCTTCATTAAACTGGTAGGCGGCCGCTAACAACGACAGGAAGATGACAGGTCCTGTTATGAGGGGAATGATGATGACACTGGAATCAGCGCGTATTTCATCGGCGTAAGTTCGACTCATAACATTTTATTGTAGGTCAGGCCAGGCCCTGCGCCATGCAAAACAGGTGAAATTCACCCGGTCACCAGACATGAACGGCCGTTTTAGCCTTACCGTTTTATGGACACCTGCTGGCGTTGTAGCGGCCTGACGCCCCGAAAGTTATGCGCTGTATCCCTGGCTGAAGATGTCAATCATCAGATAGGGGTCGCCCAGCGGATAAAGGATGGGACAGGTGGCACCATGCTCGATGTATTCACGCACTTTGGCCTTGACCTCTTCGGGCGAGCCGCTGGCGGTACACATCTGCACCACGTCGTCAGGGACCAGGTGCATGGCGTTTTCGATCTCTTCGTCGGTGGCCGGCCAGGTGAGGACCTGGTGGATTTCGTCGAGCAAATCCTGGCTGACGCCGCTGGCTTTCATCAGGTGGGGCTGCTGGCCCAGGTATTGGGTGATCATCTTGCGGGCTTTGTCCAGGGCGCGTTTGCGGTCGTGGTCTACCGAACAGATGACCAGTTGGGGTCGGTCGATGTCGTCGAGGCTGCGACCAGACTTTTTGGCTCCTTCTTCCAGGGCGTCCATGGCCTGGGCGTTGTAGTCGGGATGGACCAGGTAGTTGAGACAAGCGCCGTCGGCTATCTCACCGGTCAATTTCATCATCTGCATCCCGGTGGCCCCTATGTAAATGGGCACGTTGCGCGGTTCGGTACGGCCGTGGACCACATCCAGCATTACGTCATCCACCTGGTGAAAATCGCCCTGGTAGGTGACGCGCTGTAGGGTGAGCAGTTGGCGTAATACTTCGACCGTTTCCCGCATGGCGGTCAACGGCCGTTTGCGGTCAATCCCGACCTTCTTAGCCAGCGGATCCCACCAGGCCCCAATGCCGCAGATGATGCGGTCCTGGGCCAGATCGTCCAGGGTCAAAAAGGTGGAGGCTAGCAGGCCGATGTTGCGCGTCCAGTTGTTGATGACGCCGCTGGCCACCTTGATGCGGCTGGTGGTGGCGGCAAAGGCGGCCATGGGCACGATGGCGTCGCGCACCAGCCGGCTCTCTGCCTGCCAGACAGCCTCAAAGCCTTTTTCTTCGGCATACTGGACCAGTTTGATCCCTTCTTCGAGGGAATGGGCATCTTGTAAATAAAGGGCTACACGGTCTTGGGACATGGGTGGGTCTCCTTTTTGCTTGTTGCTTGTTGCGTATTGCGTAGTGAGTTGGTTGTTTAGTCTGTTGCGTCTACTATATCAGTTAACGAACGCGGTATCAATCAGAAGGTAGGGGCGTAGCCATGTATGCGCCCGTTTGTGTGGGTTTTTGGTTCATCACGGCAGAGACCACAGAAACCGGGTTTTTCACAAAAAACCGGTTTCTCGGCAGGGTTGGGCAGACACGTGGGTCTGCCCCTACACGATGCTCCTACACGGCCGTAAACACCCCACTATCCCCCTCTTCGGCCTGACCCAGGACGGCCAGGGTGTCGAGGAGTTCGGCGACCTGGGCGAAGCGGCGTCCGACGCCTGCCAGCGCTGGATGAAGGTGTCTGCGTTCATAGGCTGGCGTCAGTTTACCCTAAAAATGGTTAATTGTTGAATTATTGTGCAGCCTTATCCAGTCGGCTTCGGTGTCGAGGTCGAATTGGAGCGAACGGCCGTTGACCACCTGAACGCTACGGCCGTTTTCTCTGGCTTCTTGCAGATGGCGGGCAAAGCTGCCGGGGCCGAAGTGGAAGGTGAAGGGGGCGGGTGGCGACAGCAGCAGGGCGTTGGTGCCCTGCTCTGTTTCGTCGCCGCAAATGAGCATGAAGGGGGCGGCCGGCCGGCTGTGGGCGGTGTCCAGCATGGCGATGATGTCGGCCGTTTGCAGCAGCGGCAGGTCGGCGGGCAGAATCAGGACGGCCTCGGCCCCCTGCCGCACGGCCAGATCGCGGGCCTGGGTCACGGCGTCATTGAGGGCAAACGGCCGTTTCTCACGCAAAACGGCCGCCCCGGCTGCCGCGGCCTGCCGCCACACCGCCGCATCGCCGCTGACGACGATGATCTGGGAAACGGCCGTTTGTCTCACAGCAGCCAGCGTCCGTTGCAGCAGGCAGCCCATCAGCGCCGCTCGCTCATCGGCTGACAACAAATGGGCCAGTCGTGTTTTGCTCTCACGCAGCGGCTTGACGGGGATAATGGTTTGGATATTGTTCATGTAGGTTTTCAGTAGTCAGTTGGCTGACTACTGACTGCTGGCTACTGTCTGCCCAAACCCCAACACCTGCTCCGCCACGCGGCGGCGCTCGGTGGCGGTGGGCATAATGGTGTCCAGGCGCAGCGTTTGCAGGCCCTCGGCCGTGACGCTGCCGGGCGGGTCCTGTTGGTCATAGACAAAGCCGTCGAGCAGGTCGCCGTAATAGTCGGCCACGGCCTGGGCGGTGACGGGCAGCCCCATCTCCTGCATCAGTTTGGCGGCCGGTCCTTTGACCGCTCTGCCGCCCACAATGGGCGAGACGGCGATCACGGCCTGGGGCAAATCGGTTACCATTTCGCGGATGGGGTAGACGTTGAGGATGGGGTCAATGCTGACAAACGGGTTGGAGGGGGCGATGAGAACGATATCGGCCGTTTCCAATTTTGGCATGACTTGGGGCGTGGCCCGCACGTCGTCGGGCAGGTGGACTTTTTTGACGGCCGGCTGCCAGCGTTCCCGCACAAACCAGGTCTGGAAGGAGAGCATTTCGTCGGCCGTTTCGATCAGCGTAGGGGCGGGCTGGTCGCTCATGGGCAGCAGTTCGCATTGGACGTTGAATTGTTGGCGGAGGTGGCGGGTAACGGCCGTTAGCGACTTCCCCTCATGCAGCCAATGGCGGCGCGTCAGGTGCAGCCCCAGGTCCAGATCACCCAGCCGAAACCAGTCCGGCCCGCCTAACTGGGCCACTTCATCCAGGACGCGCCAGCTTTCGCCGGCTCGGCCCCAGCCCGTCTCCGGGTTGGCCACGCCCGCCAGCGTATACAGCACCGTATCCAGATCGGGGCAGATGGTCAGCCCCCAATGGCTGAAATCATCGCCGGTATTAACAATAATGGTCAACCGCTCCGGCGGCACAATTTGGGTCAGCCCGTCGGCCAATTTAGCGCCGCCCACGCCCCCGGCCAGACAGACAATGTTGAGGTTAGAGAAGGTTGTGTTGGTCATAGTTTCAGGGTTGCAAAGTGGCGAAGTGGCGGGGTAACGAGGTGACTTCGCCACCTCGCCACTTCGCCACCTCGCCACGCCGCTACTTGAGCAGGTAGTGGGCGGCAGCTTCGGCCATGATGGCCACGCCATTGATCATGGCCCGCTCGTCAAAGTCGAATCTGGCGTGGTGGTGAGGGCTGGTTAGCCCTAATTCTTCGTTGGCTGAACCAATGAAAAAGTAGCAGCCGGGAATTTCTTCTAAAATATAGCCCATGTCCTCGGAGGCCATGGTGCGATGTTGGAGGATATTCTCTTCGCCCAGTACGTTGGCCGCAGCCGAGCGCACGGCTGCGGTTGGTTTTACCGAATTAACGACCGGCGCGACAATGGCTATGGTTTCCATGTGGGCCTCGCAGCTAAAGGCGGTGGCCATGTTGGTGGCCATTTCCAAAATACGCCGGTAAATCTGCCGGTGGAGGGTCTCGTTGTAGCTGCGTACCGTGCCCTTCAGGAAGGCCCGGTCGGGAATGACGTTGAAGGTTGTGCACGCACTAATCTGGCCAATAGAGACAACCACGCTGTCCTGCGGGTTGATGTTGCGGCTGACGATGCTTTGCAGGGCGGCTACGATGTGGGCGGCCGCCAGAATGGGGTCTACCGCCTGGTGGGGGGCTGCGCCGTGCCCCCCCTGTCCCTGCACCGTAATGGTAAAGACGCTGGAAGCGGCCATGCACGGCCCCTCGACGACGCGCACCTTGCCGTAGGGGGAGGCGTTCCACAGGTGCATGGCAAAGGCGACGTCTGGCCTGGGATTTTCTAGCGCGCCGGCGGCAATCATGGCAAAGGCCCCGCCCAGCCCTTCTTCGGCCGGCTGAAAGAGGAATTTGAAACGGCCGTTCATCTCCCCCTGATATTTACTCATGATTTTAGCCAGGGCCAGCCCCATCGCTGTATGCCCATCATGGCCGCAAGCGTGCATCACCCCCGGATTCTGGGAGGCGTAGGGCACATCATTCTCCTCCTGGATGGGCAGGGCGTCCATGTCAAAACGGAGCAGGACGGTGGGGCCGGGGTTGGCCCCTTCCAACACGCCGACGACGCCCGTTTGGGCCAGGCCGCGCTGCACTTCCAGCCCCAGCGTGTCCAGCGTATGGGCCACAATGCTGGCCGTGCGCGTCTCTTGAAAGCCCAGTTCAGGGTGGCGGTGAAAATCGCGCCGCCGCGTTACCATTTCGTCGTAGAGGGCGGTGGCCTCTTGTTTGAAGTCGATAGTCATATGATCTCGTGATGCGTGAAGCGTGTTGCGTATTGCGTAAAGTGTTGCCTTGCTACCCGCTGCTTACTTTTTGACTGTTTACTGATAACCGATTACTGTTGTTTACTGATTGTATTTAACTCTAGGGGAAAACGCTAATAGTGGAATGGTTACAAGGTGGAGGCGAAAAATTTGTTGCAGAAGGCGCGGAGGGCACGCCGTCGTCTGAATGAACTACCGCTATTGGCTCATAGTAATGGCTAATTTGGATGCGCTCAGCACAAGTTTAGCGGGCTGGACGGCTAAAGCGGCTGCTACGAACTTGTTTAAGGTATGCCCCATAACCGAATAACACCATCTAAAGCTGCGCTAAGAATGATTTGCCCATCGTGGGTAAAGGCAACGGCCGTTACCAGATTGGTTTGCGGCGTTGATGTGTGTAGCAAAGTCATATCAGGGACTTGCCACAAGTGGATGGCTCCATTCAGATTTTGATCATGCATATAGCCTCTTTGCCCGCCGGCTATAAGGGTTGCATCTGGCGAAAAACCGGCGGTGCGTGCGGCTACGTTTAGCACGGTGGGAGAATCAGCCCACAGGTTAGCGGCGAAATATTCAGTAACAGCCAGATAACTGCCATCGGCGGCAACTGCCAGTATAGCACGAGAGCTTTCCCACTCTGGTATTCGTAAAACAGTTCTATCAGACAGCGACCAGGCGGTAAACTCGCCCCCAAAAAAGAGACCGATCACGATTTGGTCATCGACAACCGGTAGGAACTTTCGCACACGCATGGGAACCTGTTCGCCAGACCAAGCACCTTCAACCATAACGTTTTCCAATAAACCGAGTGGTGTCAGCTCAGGTGTTTGCCAGAGGGCAAGTTGGCAGTCGAATCCGGCCGACAGTAAATCACCGGAAGGTAAGTAGTGAACGGCCGTTACCCGTTCCTCGTGGGCAGCTAAAGCAGTGATTAAATTGCCATCACGGCTGCTTCGTAATTCAATACGGCCGTCTTCATAACCCAGCGCAAAGTGACTGGCATCGGGGGCAAAGGCTATGTCATTGGCCGGATAACGATAGGATAGTGCGCCACTGTCACGCCGGTAAACCTTGACCTCATCCAGGTACACAGCGCCAACCCATTGATCGTCAGAGGAGATGGTCAAGTCGAGGAGGGGCGATTCGTAAGCGTCAACGCTTTCCAGGGCTGTGCCGTCACTCACGCGGCGTATTTGTAAACGGCCGTCTTGCAAACCGGCGATCCACGTTTCGCCATCGGGGGAGAGGGCAAAATCAACGATTCCTTCATCAACAGCATAGAGCATAGTGCCATCAGACAACCGGTGAAAACTTACACTGCTGTGTTCACCATAGTCACCAACAAATGACGGGCCTTTGTAGCGGAGTGCTACGATCTGATGGCTGTCTGATAGCTCCATTTGATGGGGGACTGCCGGTTCGGGGGCACTTGGATAGAAGACCGGTTCATTACAGACATACTTGGTAGCTCTAGATAATAAACCGATGCTGCCTAACGAAAAGAGCAAATCACTTTTGTCTTGACCCGCTTTTTGTACTTCAACACGACCAGTTGTAAATGTGTAGTCACGAATTTCATGAACTAGAAGAAGCAGATTCTCTTCATTGGTGAAAACAACATCATGAACAGCCGGCTGATATGAAACATCCTCATATTGTTCATCTAATGGTTGTGGATGAATGCCTTCCTCTCTGGTAAACGCTATTTGATTATTTTGCCAATCATAGACAGTGATTCCACTCTCAGAGTTTGACCAGACGGCGATAAGCGATCCGTCAGGCGAAAATCTGAAGTCAGGATTGAATCTGATCATATGCGAAGCAAAAAGTTCTCCCGTGCTGTCATCGCGTAGTTCAACAAAGGAGTTGCCTCCTGATATTCTTCTGATAACCGCCAGGCCGTTTTCTCCTGGTGAAAAATGGGCCCGCATGAAATTCCCCTCTTGCACAAACAGGCGTTTTACAGGGTTTAATTGCCAGACTTCCAGCGTACCATTCCGCAATATTGTCGCAACTTTGTCACCGGTGGGGGCCATTGAAACGGCCGTTACATTGCCAGCCGCTTCAATAGCGACAGGTTTCGCGTTCAAATCGGCCACGTTGTGGACATAAGCGGCGGAGCCGGCAGCCACCGCCAGCCATTGACCATCCGCAGACAGATCAATATCCACAATGACACCACGCCCCCAACGAGCCAGTTCAGCCAACTGCGTACTATTTTCAGAGCTAATGACCGCGCCGGAGCCGGCAACAGGTGTTCCTGCCTCTACCCAGGCGGCTATGGTTGGTAAAGGTGTTGGTGTGATGGTGGGCGTTGGTGTAGATGTGGGTGTATCCGTTGGGGTCGGGCTGGCCGTCTGCGTCTGGGTGGGAGAGGGGAAAGGCGTGACGGAAGGTGACAGAGTTGCCGTTGCCTCGTCAGCAACCTCGATAGCTGGTGTGGGGGGCACATCCGTCTCCCCAGCACAGGCAACCAGCCACATTATCATGAAAACAACTGGAATCAGATGCCGTGTCATTGTCATTCACCGGTGACTGAATACTGATAACTGCATATTGTCCACCGATTGTATGTAAGTCTGGTGGAAAAGGCTAATCAAAACTGTTCCGTACAGGGTTTTTCAGTAGTCCAATTGATTACTGGCAATATCCGCCCAGCCGTGAACGGCCGGGCTATAAAACAACGCCCGGTGAACCGGGCTAAGCCGGTTTTAACCGGCGTCGTTTAATAGCCTGGTGGCTTCAGCCCCAGGCGGGATGAAAAATTGTGCGAGCCCGTGGTTTTGAGGAACAATTGTTCTATGCTAATGGTTGGGCTATAATTGGCCCACAGTTTACGAAGTCAGACGAAGTTGATGACCGAGGACCAACAACCGCAGACGGAGAGCAGCCCTCGGTCTTCAGTCCTTCGTCCTCCGTCCTATTGCCAAAGGAGGCAAATCATGCAGCAGTTGACCCAACAGGAAGCCCGTCGCCTGGCGTTGTCACGGCAGCGATTGGATGATTGGCAACGGCCGTTACCCATTGATCGCCACACCATTCTCGACCTGATCCGGCGTTTGGGCTGTGTGCAGTTGGACCCGATTCGCCACGTGGAGCGGACCCATTTGCTGGTGCTGTGGAGTCGCCTGGGGCTGTTTGACCTGGATGAGCTTGAGCAGTTGCGCTTTACGGAGCGGGCCGTTTTTGAGTATTGGGCGCACGCCGCTTCGCTGGTCTTGACCGAGGAGTGGCCGGTGCATAACTGGATGATGCGCCGGGAGGCGGCCCGCAAGGAAGCGGCCTGGTTTGAAGCGCACCGGGAGGTTTTCGTCTCGCTGCTGGCGGAGATTAAAGCGCAGCTTGAGCAAGGGCCGAAATTATCACGAGAGCTTGATCTGGAGCCGGGACCACAGCAAAACGGCCGTTGGTGGAGCGGTAGTTATGTGGGCCGTTTGCTGCAAACGATGTGGACGCGGGGTGAGGTGATGGTCTACGGCCGTCCTTCCAATAACCATCGCCTCTGGGGCATGGCCGACCAATTCTGGCCGGATTGGACGCCGCGTGAAAACTGGGATGATGAGCAAGTGACCCGCTTTGCCGCGCAGAAAGCGGTCCGCGCTCTGGGCGTGGCCACCGAGCGCCAGATCAAACAGCATTATACGCGGGGCCGCTACCCCAAAATGAAATCGGCACTCAAAAAGCTGCTCAAGGAAGAGCTGCTGCTGCCGGTGACGGTCCGGGGCAGTGAAGGCGAACTGCCCGGCCCCTGGTATCTGCATCGGGAAGACGTGGGACTGTTGGCCGAGATTCAGGCGGGGAAGTGGCACGGCCGTACGACCCTGCTCTCCCCCTTTGACAACCTGATCTGCGACCGGGACCGCACCGAACAGCTTTTTGACTTCCATTACCGTATCGAGATTTACGTGCCTCGTAAAAAGCGGCAGTATGGCTACTACGTGCTGCCCATTTTGCACCAGGACCAGCTGATCGGGCGCGTGGATGCCGCCCTGGACCGCCAGGCCAACCGGCTGCGGATCGACAACCTCTACGCCGAGACCGACGCGCCGGGCGATGCGGCAACGGTGCCGGCCATCGGCCAGGCAGTCGCGGAACTGGCTGAATTTTTAGGCGCAGAGGCGGTAGTCTGGGGCAACCTGCCTGAAATCTGGTCCGACGTGAGCGATCTCTGAGCGATCTATCTCTATACTGTGGACATTGTATCCAATTCACCGTTCAAGTATGGAGGTAATGATGAACAAGCGAGTATTAATTGTTGTGGGATTAGTTGTTGTTTTGCTGGCGTCTGTGGCCATGGTGGCCATGGCCAGAGGGCAGTCTGAGTTGGCTCAGGTGCGGGCAGCCACGGCCCAGTTCCAACGGGTTGACGTAGCCGAAGCGGCCGGCTATGTGCAGGCCAGCCCCTGTGTGGCGCATCCCGAGTTGGGCGGCATGGGCTACCACTATGTCAATTACGGCCTGGTTGACCTGGAGCTTGACCCCTTGCAGCCGGAGATGCTGGTTTACGCGCCCTTGCCCAACGGTAAGCTGAAGCTGGTGGCGGTAGAATACGCTGTCCCGATTGGTCCCTGGGATGCACAGTGGGATGACCCGGCCGACATCGTACCGCCGATGGTATTGGGTCACCATCTGCACCGCAATGAGCATCTGGAACTCTATGCCCTGCACGTCTGGATCTGGCAGAACAACCCGGCCGGTATGTTTGCCGATTGGAACCCGAACGTTTCCTGTTGATTGTCTTGCTTTATGATTTGTAGTTGTTGAATGAGGACGCGGTGGTGTGCCATCAGCACACCACCGCGTTTTTGTTATAGCGGAATCGTCTGTATCAAATCGCTGCAAACCATTCCCTATCAATCACAACTTTTTCCACCATCTGTGTTTCCACGCCTAATCCAAGCTCTTTCAACTTGTTGAGCAACTGCTCACCGTCAATCAGATCAATAGCCGGTGCGCCATCTCTTACCGCTTCACGCTCGGCATCGCGGGTGAAAGTGCCGGTGGTAATCAGCAAACCCTTGTCGGCCCGGCCCACCATCGCACCGCGAAAGTCACGCACATGCCCAGCAGAGACTGACCCACTGTAACGCTTACACTGAAAGATGACGTGGAAGCTCAATAAACCACCCAGCCGCATGATGCCTTTGCCATCAATACCGCCATCACCGCTGCGGCCTGTGACTTCAACTTGCACAAAACCTGATTCCCGCAGCAACCGTTGAGCCAAACGTTCAAAAGCCGCCGGGTCCATTTTTAACAAGTTTTCCAGCAGTATGTCACGCCAGGAAAGCTCTTCCGTTACTTCATCTTCAATTTCATCCTCATCGCCAGTGGACTGTCGACTTAATTCCTGAACGTAACGCTTAACCTGTTTCGGGTTAACTTTGCCTGCCTTACGTCCCTCAGGTGTTAAGGCCCAAACGCCACGGCTGGAGTTGTCCAGAAGCCCGTATTTTTTGAGGTAGGTGCGCGTCCAGCCTAATCGGTATTCAACGGCCGTTTGACTCCCTTTTTCCGGATCATGCAGTAGCTCTATTTGTTCATCAGACAACCCCATGATTTCGGCAACTTTGTCCCGCATTTCTTCAATGGTGGCTGAACCGCCTAGCTGCTTCAAAGCTTCCAGCAGTGGGTTCATCATCGAGTCGAATGTTGGTATGGTGATTTTGCTCATTGTTCAATATACTTCCTAATCTGTCACAACTTCTTGCTGTAACGCTATTAACTGTTCAATACCCCGGACGGCCAGCGCCAGCAGGTCGTGGTGCTGCTCAACGGTAAAGGGGACTTTTTCGGCCGTGCCCTGGATTTCGATCAGTTGGCCGCTGCCGGTCATGACCACGTTGAGGTCTACGGCCGCGGCCGCATCTTCGGCGTAGGGCAGGTCGAGCAGCAGTTGATCGGCCACAATACCCACGCTAACGGCCGCTACCTGGTGGCGCATTACTGCCGGCGGTACGTCGCCGGCCGCTAGCAGCGGTTTGAGGGCCAGTTGCAACGCTACCCAACCGCCGGTAATGGCTGCCGTGCGCGTACCGCCATCCGCCTGCAAGACGTCACAATCGACGATGATCTGCCGCTCGCCCAGGGCCTCCAGGTCAACGGCCATGCGCAGGCTGCGCCCAATGAGGCGGGAGATTTCCTGAGTGCGGCCTCTGGGCCAGCGGGTTTCGCGGCCGACGCGGCTGTGGGTGCTGCGGGGCAGCAGGGCGTATTCGGCCGTTACCCAGCCGTGCGTAGCCTCGCTGTAGCGCAGCCAGTTGGGCAGCTTGTCATCTAGCGTGGCGTTGCACAGCACATGGGTGTGGCCAAATTTGACCAGGACGGAGCCTTCGGCCCAGCGGGTGTAGTTAAGTTCAAAGCTGATGGGGCGTAATTGGTGGGGGTAACGGCCGTCTGGCCGCTCATATTGTTTCGTCATGGGGGGATTATAGGTTATTTGGCACTGGGTACAAAAGACGGACAACAGAGGACGGAAGACGGAGGAATGCTTCGGTCCTCTGTCCTCCGTCCTCCGTCTAGTTAAAGTGTAGCAAAGGCCGCCTCAGCCGCCGCAATGGTGGCCGCAATCTCAGCTTCGCCGTGGGCGGTGGAAAGGAAGCCGGCCTCGAATTGGGAGGGGGCCAGATAGACGCCCCGGCGCAGCATGGACTGGAAGAATTGGGCGAAACGGTTGGTATCGGCCGTTTTCGCCGAGGCATAATCGGTGACCGGTTGGTCGGTGAAGAAGAAGCCGAACATGGTACCCACCCGGTTGTGGACGATGGGAATATTGGCCTCGGTAGCCGCGGCCGCCAGACCGTTCATCAACTGCTCGCCCCGTGCTTCAAGCTGTGTCCATACATCGTCGTTCATAATGCCCTTGAGCGTTTGGATACCGGCCGTCATCGCCAGCGGATTGCCTGACAGCGTGCCTGCCTGGTACATAGGGCCAACCGGGGCTACCATTTCCATGATGTCACGGCGGCCGCCGTAAGCACCCACCGGTAGACCGCCACCGATCACCTTGCCCAGGGCGGTGATGTCCGGTTTGACCCCGTACAAGGTCTGCGCCCCGCCCGGATGGACGCGGAAGCCGGTCATAACCTCGTCGAAAATGAGTAGAGCCTCTGCCTGGCTGGTCAGTTCGCGTAGCCCGGCCAGAAAGCCGTCCAGGGGCGGGACCAATCCCATGTTGCCGCTGACCGGTTCCACAATCACGGCCGCAATTTCGCCGGCGAACTGCTCAAACAACTGTTGCACGGCATCCAGGTCGTTAAAGGGGGCTACCAGCGTATCAGCCGTGGTGGCGGCCGGTACGCCGGGGGAGTCGGGCAGGCCCAGCGTAGCCACGCCCGACCCGGCCTGGACCAGCAGCATGTCGGCGTGGCCGTGGTAGTTACCCTGGAATTTGATGATTTTGCTGCGGCCGGTAAAGGCGCGGGCCAGGCGCAGTGCGCTCATGGTGGCCTCGGTACCGGAGTTGACGAAGCGGACCATCTCGATGTTGGGCATGAGCTGGCGCACCAGTTTGGCCAGTTCTGATTCAAGCGGGCTGGGTGCGCCGTAGCTGGTGCCGTGGGTAACGGCCGTTTGCAGCGCGGCCACCACATCAGGGTGAGCATGGCCTAAAATCAGCGGCCCCCATGACATGACGTAATCAATGTAGCGGTTGCCGTCCACATCGATCATATAGGCACCTTCGCCCCGTTCGATAAAAATAGGCTGACCACCAACCGACTTAAAAGCCCGCACCGGCGAGTCAACGCCGCCGGGCAGTAATTCAACCGCTTCGGCGTATAGTTCAATAGATTTGGGAATCTGCCACATACTGTCTCCTTCATGTTTAGACAATGGACGATGGACCATTGACGATAGGTTTTTATCTGTGATACTGCTGCTGATTCGTAAGCGTTCAGTTGCTCACAAAATAGAACGCTGATGAACGCTGATCTAGCGGACAAACACGGATTTTTCGCTTTTTATCCGTGAAAATCTGCCAAATCCGTATAATCCGTGTTCTATTGTCAGGGTACGTGAACGTTTACGCTGATTCTACCGGCATTCACTCGCTGAAAAAAGAAAAATCGGCCCACTCTTACCGCTTTCCTAGAGTGGGCCGATTGGGCTGCTATTGCTAATTATTGTTGACGAAACGGCGCTTACCTCTTAGGGACCGCCGCGACCTGGGTTATTGCCAGGGCCAGCGTGGCCAGGCGGGCCAGCGTGGCCAGGCGGGCCTGCATGACTAGGAGGACCGGCATGATCAGGAGGTCCAGCATTGCCAGGAGGGCCGGCGTTACCGGGAGGGCCGGCGTGGGGAGGTGGTCCTACATTGCTGGGGGGACCGCCAGCAGAGCCGTTGCCGTTACCATTCGGTGGACCGGCCCAACTGGGCGGGCCACCTACGCCTTCAGGTGGACCACCGGCACCATTTGGACCCCAACCGGCATGGCCCGTTAGCTCCTTGCGGATGTCGCCCCAGCCCATACCATCATCTTTCATGGCGAAGATGTCGGCCACGTCTATATCGGTGGTCTGGCTAAGGCTATAGGCCTGGTCAATTTCACCAAAGCCAAAGCCCAGGCAGAACCAGCCCATGATTTCCTCGTAGTCTACGTCATAATGGTTGGCCAGCATGACGCCGCGTGGATGCGGGTTTGCGCCGGTGCATTCGATGGGTAAGGTAGGGGTGATCGGTAACGTCGGTGTGATAGGTAATGTGGGCGTAATGGGTAGTGTAGGTGTAATGGGTAGTGTAGGTGTAATGGGTAAGGTGGGTGTGATCGGTTCGGTATGGCCCAATAACTCCTGGCGAATCTGGCCCCAACCCATACCGTCATCGCGCATGGCAAAGATGTCGGCTACGTCTACGCCGGTAGCCGCACTCAGGCTGTAGGCCTGGTCAATCTCGCCAAAGCCAAAGCCCAGGCAGAACCAGCCCATGATTTCTTCGTAGTCTACGTCGTACTGGTGCGCCAGACGGCTGCCGACGGGGTGGGGGTTGACCCCGGTACAGTCAATGGGCATCGTTGGCGTAATCGGTACTGTAGGGGTAATGGGCAGGGTTCCCGTCATCGTCTCGGAAAACGAGACGTTTCGTATCGACTGTAAAGTGTTACTGGTTTTGACCAACCAGGATTCGGTCGTCTCATTGGACCAGTTGGTCATAATCGTGTCGTGGACAGCAACGGCCGTTTCTAACTGTGCCCTTAGTTGAGGCTGGATGGCTTTATCGGCGGCATAGATGATACCGCCAGTAGCCAGTGATAAAGCCAGGGCGATCAAGAATAAAATACGCATTTTCTATCTCCTTTTCCTTGCAACGGCGGGAGCTGTGGATCACCGATACGGGTGTGGCCTCCCACCTACCGTATTCTACTTCTAAGTACGAATCGGGATAGTTCTTGTTACAAATTGCCGTGGGATACGTTTGTTTTCAGAAGGCAGGTAAGTGTCAGAAACGAAAAACGGAGGCCAGAGCCTGGGTCTGTAACCTCCGTTAGAAGATAGCAAAGCGGCAAAAGCCGCCGCTGCTTACGTAAAAGAATTAGGGGCGTCCACTTCCCTGACCAGGCGGTTGGCCACCTTGACCAGGCGGTTGGCCACCTTGACCGGGTGGTTGGCCACCTTGACCAGGCGGTTGGCCACCTTGACCGGGCGGTTGACCACCTTGACCGGGCGGTTGACCACCTTGACCGGGCGGTTGACCACCTTGACCGGGCGGTTGACCACCTTGACCGGGCGGTTGACCACCTTGACCGGGCGGTTG
>SLGK01000167.1 GCA_007123775.1 Anaerolineae bacterium
AACCCGGACGCCATCGTGGCCCAACGCCTGGAAACCCAACTGCTGTGGGAGATGGTCGATCAACTGGATGAGCGGCTGCGGACACCTATCCTGATGCGCTACCGCCACGGCCGTTCCTGCGACGAAATAGCCGAAGCGCTGGGTTTATCCATCAATACCATCTATGAGCAGTTAAGCCAGGGCCGCAAGGAGCTGGCGCGCCTGCGCCGGGAACATGAAGCCGGTCACTGGCGGCTGGCGGATTAATGGAATCTAGTGTTCAGTATCGAGTGGTCAGCGGCACAGCCAAACACCGACCACTGACTGCTGACTTCTGACTACTGAGTACACCATGTTCGGAAAAAAAGTAGTAGATACACCAATTGATTGCGACGCCGTACACACCCATTTAGAACGGTACCTTGACGGCCGTTTCCCCCCTGACACCCTGGCCGCTTTTGACGACCACCTGGCCGGCTGCGCCAACTGCCGCCGCCTGGTGCGCGAAGAACCCGACTGGCTAAACCAACTGCGCTACGAGCCACCCCCCGCCCGCCTGTCGGCCGAAGAAACGGCCGTTATGCGCCAACAGCTCTACCGCCGCATGAAAAGGAAAATGTTTATACGCCACACCATAACCGTTTTCCAGACCGCTTTCGCCCTTCTCCTCCTGGCTCTGGCTGTGGGCCTCATCGCCTGGTGGCAGGGGGGGGATAACTGGGGACCCCTTGCCGGACCCTGGTCCGACGAAGCCACCATCACCCTGGCTGCCCCCGCCAGCTTCCAAACCGGCTACAAACTGCTCATTGACCAGTTCCAGCAAGAACACCCACATATCCTGGATCGATTTGTGCCCCTGTCACCGGAACAGGCTGAGGCCGGCCTATCCCAGCAGGCAGCGCTGGCCGATGTCATTCTGCTCGAAGGCACGCCGCCCCCAACCGCTGCCGCCACCGCTTTCCTCGACCTAGCCCCGCTGCTGGACGCCGATCCTACCTTTGACACCGCCGACTTCTGGCCTGGCCTGCTGGACGCCTGTCAGGCTGCCGGGGTGCAGGTCGGCCTCCCCTTCCGGGCCAACGCCAGCCTGATTTTCTATGACAAAGCCGCCTTTGACACCGCCGGCCTGCCCCATCCCCAACCGGGCTGGCGCTGGGAAGATTTCCAGCAGGCGGTTCAGACCCTGGGCACCGGGACCACCCGCTACGGCTTTGCCGATGGGGGCACTCCCCTGAGCCTGCTGGCCCCGCTGGTAGACAACATGATTGTCCAATCCGGCGACAGGCTGCACGGCCGTGATCTGGCAGACGCCTTAGACTGGTACGTGGCTCTGGTTGCTGAAAACGCTATCTTGAGCCAGCGTGACACGTCCGTCAACGACCTGTCCCTTGAGGGGCAGGTGGGCATGTGGCTTGGCAGCCATTTGGGGCTGCTCGGTGCGAACGCCGCGCTGGGCGACGATCTGGGTGTGGTGTCCTTTCCCACAGCCGCCGGCCTGAACCAGAGCAACCCCGCGACGGCCGGCTGCGCCCTGATCAGCGCGGAGACAAACCAGAGCCAGGCCGCCTGGACCTTTCTCGACTACCTGAGTCGGCAAGACCTCTTTACTACCGACTATTATCCGGCAGCGCCTGCCCGCCACTCGGTGGCCCAACGTAGTGATTACTGGGGGCAGATGGAGCCGGATGCGGCCGTGGCCCTGAAAGCGGCCCTGGAGCAGGGCTGGTACCGTCGTGCCGAGATGCCAGAATTGGTCACTGTCGGCCACGCCTTAACCGAGGCCCTGGCCGCCAACGACTCATTGGCCGTCAACCTGCCCGCCAACCTGGCCGTTCAGCCCCCGGCCCAACCCCCTGCGCCGGGCAGCGACTCCGTGACCAGTGATGCGCTGCTCCCTGTCCTGCCCCTTGATCCCGACGTGGTTGTCATTGAGTACAGTGTCAGAGGGCACGATGATGGGGAGACCGTCATGGCCCTGGCCGCCGCCTTCAACGACAGCCAGCCGCGCATTCGGGTCAACGCCACCATGCGCCAGCCGCTACCCGCAGGAGGCAGCCTGCTGGAACAAGCCGCTGCCTTTGATTGTTTCGTAAGCGGTACGCGCCCTGACATGGCCTATGCCCAACTTGGCGATCCCTTCTTGGAGGCTTTTTACAGCCTCGGTCCCCTGTTCAGCGCCGAAGACCCCGCTTTCCGCCGCGACTTCGCCTTTATGTCTGGCTATCTGAGCGCCAGTAGACTAGGTGGCGAATTGTACGCCCTGCCGCTCGCGCTTAACCCGGTGGTTTTGCGTTATAATGCCGCGCTCCTGGCCCAGCGGGGCATCGATCCCCCTGCTGCCGATTGGACAACAGAAGATTTTTGGGCGCTGGTGCAGGCAGCCAGCAGCGGCCCGGCCTATGGGCTGGCCGCTGTTGAAGGTGTTTTGCCCGACGAACTGCTCGCTTTTGTGCCGGGTGCGGCCCCCTATTTTGACGGCGACACCTGGCCCATAGAGCCTGACTTTACCGATCCGGCCGTTGTAGATGCCTTAGAATTTTTGGGCCGAATGGCTGCCGCAGGTGTCCTGTATCCCGACACCGCCTGGGCCTCGCGGCGGACGGTTACAGAGGACCTGGCTGTGAGCGGTCAGGCCGGTAGTACGGTCAGCCTGGGCCGGACGGCCGTATGGGGATATCGGGTGGGGTCTGGTGCCGTTGGCGGCAGCCGGGCGGCGTCGACCGTGGTAGCTTATCCGCAAGGCGCGCTGCCCAATCTGTCCGGCCTTGAGGGGAGC
This sequence comes from Anaerolineae bacterium, assembly GCA_007123775.1. Lineage (GTDB taxonomy): Bacteria > Chloroflexota > Anaerolineae > Promineifilales > Promineifilaceae > SLGK01. Next base: position 2,756 of record SLGK01000167.1, read on the forward strand.
GGGCAACCGATGATGCTCTACATCTCCCGGCGCTCGCCCGATCCGACTGCCTGCTGGGAATGGGTTAAGTTCCTGAGCGCTCAACCGGCGCTGTTTGCGGGCATTCCGGCGCGGCAGTCGGTGCGGGAATCGGCCGAATGGCGGCAGAACGTGGGGGAAGAAACGGCCGTTGTCTACGAAACCACCCATGTCCCGTCGCCGGAGTGGGAACTGAATAGGGGTTGGGAAACCGTTGTCTACCGGGCTTGGTGGGCCGACGCCCTGCTCTCTGTCTACCAGGGCGACGATCCGACGCGGGCGCTGGCCCGAGCGCAGCGCCGAGCCGAGACATTCTACGACTGTTACGCTCCCCAGGCCCGGCACGCTTTCCCGGATTTACTTCCCTTCACGCAGGTTGAGGAATGCGCCCAGCAAGCCGACCCCGACTACCGGCGGTAAGTAACCCAATTTCCATAATGGTCACGAATTAGTTGAACCGCAAAGACGCGAAGAACGCAAAGAATAAAAGTGAAAATCTTCGCGCTCTCTGCATCTTTGCGGCGAGAAAAATTCTTGGCAACTTGTGACCAATACATAGCGACCCAATTTCCCTGACTTTACGGCCGTTTCCCCCCAATATCCCTAACTTTTTCGTCGTGGTGCATCTAATCTCATAGAACACGCTATCCATCTATGAGACGGACGACCGACGACCGATGACGGAGCATACCCTTCCGTCCTTCGTCTTTCGTCCTGTTAAGGAGCAACCGATGCGCCATCCAATCACTATCATTCTCCTGTTCAGCCTGCTGCTGTTTGCCTGCCGCAGCCAGGGCAGTGGGCCGTCAGTTTCCGACGTTGAAACTACCATCACACTGGCCGCTCCTGCCGGCTTCCAGGCCGCTTACGAACGCCTCATCGAACAGTTTCAAGAAGACCAGCCCCGGATTCAGGTCCAGTTTGTGCCCTTGTCCGGGCAGCAGGCCGGCCTCAGCCTGCGTGAACAGGCTGCCTTAGCCGACGTGGTTCTGCTGGAAGGGCAGCCGCCCACAACTGATGCCGCCGCTGCTTTCCTCGACCTGACGCCGCTGATGGCTGCCGACCCCACCTTTGACGCCGCCGACTTCTGGCCGGGCATCATGGAAGCCTGCCGGGCCACCGGGGTACAGGTTGGCCTGCCTTTCCGGGCCAACGCCAGCCTCATCTTCTTTGACAAAGCCGCCTTTGACGCGGCCGGCCTGCCCCACCCTGAACCAGGCTGGAGTTGGGAGGATTTTCGCCAGGCAGCCCAGGCTTTGGCCCTGAGCGATGGCGGCGAACAGATTACCCGCTATGGCTTTGCTGATGGCGGCAATCCCTTGGGATTACTGGCTCCGCTGGTGGATGACATCATTGCCCAATCAGGTGACACGCTGGACGACCGTCGCATCGCCGCCGAATTAGAGTGGTACGTTGCCCTGGCCAATGAAAATGTCATCTTGAGCGAGAGCGACGATCTGCCGCACGAGCGTCAGGCAGCTATGTGGGTGAGTAGTCAGTTTGGATTGGCCGCTGCCAGCGCGGCGTTGGGCGATGATTTAGGCGTGGTGGCCTTTCCTGCTGCCGCCGGTATCAACCAAAGCAACCCCGTAACGGCTGGCTGTGCCCTGATCAGCGCCGGCACAAACCACAGCCAGGCCGCCTGGACTTTTCTCCATTACCTGAGCCAACAGGCCCTCTTTACCACCGGCATTTACCCGGCGGCCCCGGCACGGCCGTCGGTGGCGCAAAGTAGCGATTACTGGGAACAAATGGAAGCGGAAGCGGCCATTGCCCTACGCACTGCTCTGGAACGAGGCTGGTACCGCCGCGCCGAGATGCCAGAACTAACCACAGTCGGCAACGTCTTAAGCCAGACACTCGCTGGTGAAACGACCCTGGCCGAAAGTTTGCCGGGAACGGTCGAAATCCAGCCCACGCCGCTGCCACCTACGCCGGACAACGATCCAGTAGTCGTGGCCACGCCTCGCGCCACGCCTTCCCCTGGTTCCGATGTTGTTGTCATAGAGTACAGTGTCAGAGGTCACGACGATTGGGATGCCGCGATTGCCCTAGCCGAAGTCTTTAACGAAAGCCAGGATCGTATCCGGGTCAACGCCACAGCACACCTGGCTCTCCCCCAAGGGGGCACCCTGGTTGAACAGGCTGATACGTTTGATTGTTTCATGAGTGGTATTCGCCCTGACGTTGCCTTTGATCAGCTTGGCGACCCCTTTTTGGAGGCTTTTTACAGTTTAAGCCCTCTGTTCAATGCCGAAGGTCCCACTTTCCGAAGCGATTTCGCACTTATGTCTGAATATTTGGAAGCAAACACAGTAGCAGGTGAATTATATGCCTTGCCGGTTGCGCTCTACCCTGTGGTTTTGCATTATAATGCTTCGCTGCTGGCCCAACAGGGGATCGATCCACCTTCTGCTGATTGGACAATAGAAGATTTTTGGGCACTGGTACAAGCAACCAGCAGTGGCACCTCCTATGGGTTAGTAGCAACTCAGGGAATCTGGCCTGACGATTTACTGTCCTTCGTACCAGGTGCGGCCTATTATTTTGATCTGGATACTAGGCCCATGCAACCTAAGTTTACCGACCCAGCCGTTATTGGTGCCTTAGAATTTTTAGGCCAGATGGCTGAAGAGGATGTCCTTTATCCCAATACCGAATGGGCTTCACGCCGGACAGTAATGGAAGATATAGACGTTGCTAGCCAAGCAAGTAGTGTTGTTAACATTGGCCGGGCAGTTGTATGGGGGCATCCAGTTGGTTCTGGGGCCGGTGTAGGCAATCAGGTGGCATCTGGTGTCGTTCCCTTTCCGAAAAGAACACTGCCTAATTTGTCTGGTAATGAGGGAGGTGGCCGATCTATGATGCTCTACATTTCCCGACGGTCACCTGATCCTACCGCCTGTTGGGAATGGTTTAAGTTTCTGACCGTTCAGCCAGGTGCATTTTTGGGTATCCCTGTCAGGCAATCGGTGCGCGAGTCGGCCGAGTGGCGAAGCATGATTGGTGAAGAAGCCGCTATCGCATACGAAACCATGTACTCTCGCCCATCGAACTGGCAACCTGATATGGGTTGGGAAACATGGGCTTATCGCACCTGGTGGGCCGATGCCTTACTTTCTGTATACGAGGGAGGGGATCCAACACTGGCCTTGACCGAGGCACAGCGCCGGGCAGAGTCATTCTATGACTGTTACGCACCACTGGCCCAACAAACCTTTCCGGAATTTCCCACCTTTACCCAGGTTCGAGAGTGCGCCCAACAAGCGGATTCCAATTTTAGGAGATAAACAATCCAGATTGGACAAATCGTGGAGACCAAATCATATGCAAATTCAGACGGCAAAGTGGCTAACAGCTACGCCTTTACTCTTGTTCTTACTCGTTCTTGCAGCCTGCCAAAACATGGCCGAACCAGCCGAAGTGACACCCCAACCGGATACGGCCAAATTGGTACTGCCCGATGAACACCTCATTCTGCCGGCCGACCCCACGCCACTATCTACCTATACGTTGGCCATAACGCCCACACCCACAATTGCTCTCACACCCACCAATTCACCCCTTTATCAAGTACAGGGCGGTACACTCTTGGTGCGGGACGAGGAATCAGGTAGTTACGCCCCTGATGCCGCCTTTCCCCCGGAACTGCAAGGGCAGGTGGTGGCCGTGCGTTCTTTTGCTAACGTGGAGGGTCATTACTGGTTGGCTTATGATAAGGAAGAGACAGCAGTAGCTCAACTCTTCCCCGATGAAGAGGATGCCTGGACGAACCTGCTGGCCATTGCCGAAGAAGAGCCGCTCTTTAACCCCAACTGGGATCGGGAACTGATCGGTTTTGGCGAACGGGATTTGGTGATTGTGGATGAAACTTCTGGCGTTGACGACTTCGAGTTTCTTTTTGTCCATTCCGAGTGGTCGCCGCTAGCGGCCGTCGTCAGCGACTATCGGATCGACAACATTGAGTCATTGCACAAAGCCTTGAACTACCTGCGGGCGACGGCTGCCAACCAGGGTCTCCTGGCCATCACCGAAAATGGCCTGGAGATTGTGCCCTCGATTCTGCCGCGCGGCTGGCAATTGCAGCCGGATGAAACGGGCGACCTGCAACTGTTGGACGGTGAGGGGCAGGTCATCAGCGATGAGGATCCGCACGATTACCTATTGTTTGACCCCATCACCATCGTCGTTTCCACAGGGCGGCCGGCTGTGGTTCTGCCCATGTACCGGAACACCGAAGATGAAAGTGAAACACGCCACTTCCTGCAAGAGGGGCAGTTGCTCGTCCATCACTATATTCCCGAACGGCCGTTGCGGGGGCGATACGTCGAAAACGGCAGTAATTGGGAAGTGGCGGTGTTAGGCATACGCCAAACGGGTGTTCTGCTGGCCAATCCACGCGAACTGCTAGCGCAGATTCAACATACCGGTTGGCGAGGTCAACTAAACAGGCCTCTTCGTCCGGCAGGAACTATCTTGGTTGATTTCTACGAATGGTATGTCGAAGGGCCACAGCGTTTTGACCATTACCTATTGGGCCGCGATCCGCTGCATGATTTTGAAACGTTGCCCGAAGCGTTTGATCCCCTGCTGGAAGCAGAAGCCCATTACCCACTGCGTTTTCGTTTAGAGTTTGCCGAAGAATGAGAGTCAACCGGCAGGCAGGCAAATTTTGATCTCTAAGCGGCTATCCCCTTTGAAATCAATCAAGCAGTTTCTAAGCCCCATTCTACAAATGGTGCGGTTGGCCTGGCAGGCCCGGCCACTTCTCTTGGTCACGCTTATTTTGTTAGATATTGTGCAAGGGTTGGTACCGCTGGCCACCGCCTGGTTGACCAAGCTGCTCTTCGATTCGCTAGCTCAGGGTTTACAGTCAGGCGCCGGCAGTGAGTTATCCTTTCAAATAATCGTCATTCTGGTAGCCCAGGTGATGGTTGGTATATTTAGTTATCTGCTGGGACAGGCCAACAACTATGCCAAAGCCGAACTGGGGCGTAAGCTAACCTTGCACGTCCAGCAGATGGTCTACTGCCAGATTAACTCTTTTGCCGGGCTGCGCTATTTCGAAGATCCAGAATTTCACGACACCGTCAGCCTGGGCATTCGCGGAGCTGGGCAAGGGCCAACGCAAACAGTGCAAAACTTTTCTAACCTGCTGCGCAGCCTGGCTGTCCTGGTTAGTTTTATCGGTGTGCTGCTGCTCTTTAACCTGTTGCTGGCCCTGGCCGTCATCGTCGCCGTTTTGCCCCAGCTTTATACCCAAACCCAAATCGGCCGACAGCGATTTCGCCTGGCTGCGGCCAACACCTTCCGCCAGCGGCAAATGAGCTATTACGGCAGCCTGTTGGCCAACGAGCATTACGTCAAAGAAGTGCGTCTCTTTGGCCTGGCCGAGTGGCTGCTCAAGGGCTTTTTGGGTATTGCTACAGAGTACCACCAGACAAAACGGCAGCAGGAAGTGCGGGAGATTAAGTGGCAGTTGCCGGTGGAACTGTTGGCCAGGCTGGCGGCCGGCGGGGCCTTTATCTTTATCGCCCTGCAAGTGTTGGCCGGCCGTTTGACTATCGGCGACGTTACCCTCTACATGAGCGCTGTCAGCAGCGTCCAGGCCAACCTGGCCGGCATCATCTTTGCCCTGGCCGGTATCAATGAAAACGCCCTCTTTTACCGCCAGTTCATGCGCCTGATGGCCTTGCCCTCGGATATACCGGCGCCTGCAGCGGCGCAGCCGGTCCCTCCCTTACGCCAGGGCATTGAATTGCGCGACGTCTCCTTCCGTTACGCCGAATCCCGTCCCTGGGTACTGCGTCACGCCAACCTGTTTATCCCCGCCGGGAAATGCCTGGCCCTGGTGGGTTTGAACGGGGCCGGTAAAACGACATTGGTCAAGCTGCTCACCCGTCTCT
>SLGK01000127.1 GCA_007123775.1 Anaerolineae bacterium
CAGGCTGCGGTGGCCATTCAAAGTCTGCAACTGCTGCGCCAGACCGAACAGCAGTTGGCTAACCTGACCAACATTCAGCAGACAACGGCCAGCCTGTCCGGCGCACTCTCCTTCAAGGAAGCGACCGACACCTTCTTGCAGCAGGTATGCCAGGCCGTTGACGCTGATAGCGTAGATATGTACCAGTTGGAAGGCCACGTGGTTAGCCGAATTGCGGTGTACCCCGAACGAGCAGGGGAGCCGGTTTCACTCACATGCACGCTGGCAGAACAAACGATGATGCGTTGGGCGGTTGAAACGAACCGGCCACAAACCCTGTCGGTCAATGACGAATCGCTCGACGAAGAACTGCGCCGATCATTTGCTGATGCCGGCATTGAAACAAACGTGACGCTACCGCTGGTCGGCCGTACCGGTACATTTGGTATTCTGTCGGTGAATCGGAGGCAGGCTCTACGCCAGTTTGACAAGCAGGAGCTGAATCTGTTGCAAACGTTGTCAGACCAGGCCATGATCGCCTTTGAAAGAGTTCAGCTTTTGGAGGAAGCCACGCGGCGGGCTGAGCATGAACAACGGCTGCGCGAGATCACCACACAAGTGCGTAGTTCTATTGACGTGGACGCTATTATGAGAACGGCCGTACAAGAAGTTGGCCGGGCTTTGGGACGGCGCACGCTCATCTATCTGGACCAGGATGGCACCAAGGGCAGCCAGCAATCGGACGAGGAAGTCCTGGCGGCCTGATAAATTGGAGTAGCTATGAGTAAACAACACGAGCAAGAGCAACAAGCCCAGTCACCTGCTGCCGGCCGTCACAATGGCTTTGTTCGAGACAACAATAACGACTTGAACCAATCTAACGCCCACTTGCAGCAGCAGCTTGCGCGTATGCGTCGCCACAATGACGCCCTGCGCCAACTGGTTGCTCAAGATATGGCCATCCTGGGCCTGGGCACACGCCTGGAGCAGATAACTCGGGTTATTAGCCATACTCTGGACGTCGAACGTGTTGGCGTCTGGCTTTACCAGAGCAAACGGAGCGCCATCAAGTGCATCAAGCTGTATGAGAAAAGCCCCGACCGCTTTAGCAACGGCGCGCAACTGGCCGCAGCCGATCATCCCACCTACTTCCGGGCACTTCAGAAAGCGTTGGTCATTGATGCCCATGATGCCCTGACCGACCCCCGTACCAGCGACTCTGCGGCAAGCTACTTCAACCCGTTGGGCATTACCTCTTTGCTGGCTGTGCCTATTCAGCAGGGCAAACTGGTTTTAGGCGTGCTTTGCCTGGAGCATACCGGCGCACAGCGTCATTGGGACGAAGATGAAGAGAACCTGGCAGCGGCAGCGGCCAACCAGATTGCCCTGGCTTTGGCGTGGGATAAGCGCTCACAGATACAAACAGCCGCTGACACGCCTGCTACACACATAGAGCGCAGACAACTGTCTGGTGAGATCCAAAGCCCATTGGAACAGCGCGAGGCACAGGTCCGCGTTTCCACCCTCGTGGCCCGCGAAATCGCCGGTATGCCAGACTTACCGCAACTCTATGAACGAATCGTTACCTTGATCAAAGAGGAATTTGGTTATTATTATGTCCAGCTCTTGCGTTACGACCCTGCGCTAGATAACGTGGGCCTGGTGGTTGGCTATGGTGAGGTTGGCGACCGAATGCTGGCTATGAACCACTCAATGCCTATGGGTGTCGGTGTGATTGGTAAGGCTGCCGCCGAAGGACGCTCTGTTCTTCTGGGTGACGTGCAGGAGGACCCTAACTGGGAACCACACAATCTACTGCCCGACACCCGCAGCGAGTTGACCGTACCCATTAAGGTTGGTGACGAGGTGTTAGGGGTGATTGACGTCCAGAGTGACCGGCTGCACGGCCTGACAGAGGCCGATCAGATGCTGCTAGAGGGCTTATCGGGCCAGTTGGCCATCGCCATCGAAAGCACGCGGCTGCGCCAGGATATGGAAGATAGACTGCGCGAGTTGAGCAGCTTGCAGCGCTTCATGAGCCGGTCCGGTTGGGATGATTATCGTGCGGACCGTCTGCGCACCTCCGGGTATCTGTTTCATAGAGGAGACGTGCAGCCCGTAGCAACGGTGTCGCCTGATTTGTTACCCGCTTCGCTAACGTCAACGGCCGTTAACGACCCGAACCAACCAGATGCCGCCACGTCAGACGACGCCGCCAGTCAGCCAGCATGGGTGCAACCACTGACGGTGCGGGGTGAGCCGATTGGCCGGCTGGTCGTAGCGTCCGATGGGGAACAGCCGCTAACGGCCGATGAAGAAGCCTTCCTGCAAGCGGTATCGCAGCAGGTGGCCGAAGCCCTGGAAGCGGCCCGCCTCTTTGAGCAAACCCAGACAGCTCTGGCCGAGCAGGAACGTCTCTCCTCGGAGTTGGCCACGGTGGCTAAGGTCAGCACCGCCGCCTCCACCATCCTGGAAGCGGAAGCGCTACTGCAAGCGGCCGTAGACCTGGCCCAAACCAGCTTTAACCTGTCCCATGCCCACATCTACCTGTTCAAACGCGACAGTAACGCGCTGGAACTGCGGGCCGGGGCTGGTGATGCTGGCCGCCTGATGACGCTCGAAGGACGTACTATCCCGCTTAGCGCCGATTCACTGGTCGCCAGGGTAGCTCGTGACCGTCGTGGCGCCATCCTCAACGACGTGCAAAAATCACTGGAGTATATACCCCATCCCATGCTGACAAACGGCCGTTCTGAACTGGCAATGCCTCTGGTTGTTGGTGGGAGTCTGATTGGTGTTCTGGACCTATTATCCGACCGGGTGAATCGCTTTTCAGAACAAGATATGGGTATCTTCAGCACACTGGCTTCACAGGTTGCCGTGGCCGTACAAAATGCCCAGCTATACGCCGAGCAGGTGGCTACGGCCGAAGAGTTGCGTAAGATCGATCAGCTTAAATCTGAATTCCTGGCCAGTATGAGCCACGAACTGCGTACCCCTCTCAACTCCATCATTGGCTTTGCCGACGTGTTGCTAGAAGGCATTGACGGCGAGCTAAACGAACGCATGGAGCAAGACGTGCGCCTGATTCGCGATAGCGGCTCTCACCTGCGGGCATTGATTGGTGACATTCTCGACATGTCCAAGATTGAAGCAGGCATGATGGAACTAAGCCGTGAAAGGATCGCTTTTGGCCAGTTAGCCGAAGATGTCGTCCGGACAGCCATGCCGCTGGCCCAGGACAAATCACTGTATATCAAATTGAAAGTAGCTGCTGATATTCCCGCTGTTTACGCCGACCATACCCGCATTCGGCAAGTATTATGGAATATGGTGGGTAACGCCATTAAGTTTACCCAGGAAGGAGGCGTTACCATTACCGTTGCCGCTAACCATCAGAATGATCTGGTCGTCCGCATCAGCGATACGGGCGTGGGAATTCGCCAGAGTGACCTGCCGCTAATTTTCGAGCAATTCCGCCAGGTCGGCGGTGAACTGAACACATCCTCCAGCGGTGGCACAGGCTTAGGACTGCCCATCAGCAGGAAACTGATTGAACTGCATGGCGGGTCCATCCAGGTTGAAAGCAGTATGGGCGAAGGTACCACCTTCACCTTTACGCTGCCCGCGAGCTTGCCAGAAACCGCATAATCCTTAAACGAAACTGGCAAACTGTCTTTTTTGAGTTAATATAGCATTTATTGGAATGGCGCGTGGGTCTCTTCGCTACTGGTAACAGAAAAGAGGCTCACGCACCCAGGTAAAAGAGTCAGGTAAGAATTAATTATGTCAGGTGAGCGCAAGAAAGTCATTTGCATCGAAGACAACGCCACAAACATGTTGCTTGTTTCTCGTATTGTTGAGGTGGAGGGGCACGACCTGCTACCAGCAGAAGATGGTCACAGTGCTATTAAACTGCTAAACGGTTGTGATCCCGATATTGTCCTGCTGGATATTAACATTCCGGGTATTAGTGGCCTGGACCTGGCCCGCATGATTCGCCAAAGCCCGCGTCTAGCCTCAGTACCGGTTATTGCTACCACGGCCAACGTGCTGGTCGGGGATAGAGAACGGTGTATTGAGGCTGGCTGTGACGATTATCTGCCCAAGCCGCTGGATATTCGCAAACTGCGTGAAATGCTGCGCCATTATCTGGAAAACGGCCGTCCTCCCAACGGGGCTGCAGCACACAGCTAGGTAGTTGCACCTCAATTATTATCTTTGACCGCCGTACCCACTAAAACGGCCGCTTCCCCTTCAGTTTGTGTCAAAAAAAGAATGCGGTGAGCTGCATTAGCGGCTGCCGGGTCATGCTTGCCCAGCCGAAGCTGTTGCTCCAGCCATTGGGGGTCCAGAGGCGATCCTCGTTTTTTGATAGTCACCTGGCTGATACCGCGCTGGCGCAGATAGTGGCGCAGTCGCTTCAACTGGAAAGGAAAGCTGTCTTCTAGCCGGTAGCAGCGAGCAAAGGGGGTCTGCCGGTATTCGTTGGCGGTCAGGTAGGCAATAGTGGCATCAATTTGGGCTGCGCCCAGCCGGTGGCCCAACGCCTGCACCAGTTGGGCGCGGATGACGGCCCCGTCTGGCTCATAGAGGTACTGTTGCGGCGGCCCAATGGGGAGCGGATCGGCCGTATCTTCATCGGTCAGGGTATGGCCGCCGGGCAGCAGCGTGGCCCGACGTCTGACGCCTGTTCGTAATGCCCCAAACCAGAGAATACCTTCCTTGACCTCGCCCTCTACCGAAACAAACTCTATCTCGGCGGTTGGGGGTATTTCGGCGTAGCTGATAGCCGGGCTGACTTTGACCGCGCCATGCGGCACGCGGTCGAGCCATTGCTCGGCCAGACTGAGCGGTGGCCGGTACGCCTGCACGGAGCGCAGCCGCCGACCAGACTCGTCACGCCGGGCCGGGTCAAAAAAGAAGGCGGCGACGGGCAGGGGGGGCAGTTGGGTTAAGTCGGCTTGTAGGGGGTGAAAACGGCCGTTTCCCCCATAAACGGCCACATTACAGGCCGCCAGCCGCAGCCGCACCTCATCCCGATCAATGCCAATAACCTCGGCCTGCTGGCAGAGGGCCAGGCTGTCGCCGCCAATACCGCAGCCCAGATCGGCAATAAGACCGGCCCCCATTTGGGCCAGGCGCCGACTGCGGTAATGGGCGATTAGCTCGCCCGAAGCCTGCTCCAGGGCGTCGCGGGTGAAGTACATCTGGTCGGCCCGGCTGAATTTACTGACAGCTTTTTGGCGCAAAACGGCCGTTTCCAGCAGAGCGTGTACCAGGGCCGGGTCGTCAACCTGCTGGCGTAACTGCATAGCGATTGGCAAGTGGTTGTCAGGCGTGAGGGTAACAGCCGTTAACTGGCTTAGCAGTTGCTGTCCGGCGGGAGAGCGTAAAAAAGCGAAGGCGTGGGCTTCCATGTAAGCGTTCTGTTGGCAGCAAACGGCGAGGAGTTAGCTACTTACCGCGCCGCCGGCTCCAGTTCCCAAACGGCCGTTTCGATAGGGTCTGGCTCGTCAACTTGAAGATGGTCCGTCTGCTCGTGGGCGGTGGCCTGCTGGCGACCGCAGTAGGCACAATAGGCACAAAAGGCACAGTCAGCCCAATCTTCTGTTTTGAGCCAGGGGGTAGCTGGCTGGGCGCTGGTCTCGGCGGCAATTTTCGTTTGCATTTGGGCAGCAACGGCCGTTAACTCTGCCCAGTTCTGCTCGTGGGCCGTCTGGCTGTAGTCGATGGTACGTGGCTCGTCCGGAGCGTTGACGTACCAGTAGGTCAGCCGCACGGCTTCGGGCGACAGGCGCTCCACGCCCTTTGACCGGTCAAAGAGGGATTGACCGCCCTCCACCATCAGCGCCAGGTAAAGCCGCGTTTGCCACGAGCGACGCAGTTCAGCCGCAGGCTGGGGCCGTCCGGTTTTCCAGTCATAGATGTGAACGGTCGGTGCGCCAGCCGCCGTTTGACCCAATACCGCCAGGTCAAACCGGCCGACCAGGACCGTGCCCGCCTCGCCCAGGGGCACTGCTAACCCCACCTCTGGCAGATGTCGGCCCGGTGGCAGGTCGGGCGGGCTGGTTTGGAATTGGGACCACCAGTGGCGTAAACGGCCGTTTTCGACCGACGACTCAGCTACCGGCAAACCCAGAAAATGTCGCTCCAACAGTTGGTGAAACTGCTGCCCCAGCTGCAACGACGCTTCTTGTTCGGCCGGCAGGGGCGGTTCCGGCCAGGGTAAACTGGCCCGGTAGCGCAAATAAAAACGGCGCTGACAGGTCAAAAAAGCGGTCAATTTCTGTTGGCTGAGCGTCAACGAATTATTTTGGGACATACCGAATCATACCTGCGGTTTTATCGAGCTGTCAAGCCCATTGCAGCCAGTAATAGTTTAATAGACGCATGGCAACTCAACCCGTTGTGCGTAAAGTAAAGCAGGATGAGCAGAAAAATAACTTTCGCTATTGGCAAACTCGGCCGTATAGTGCGCGACTAAAAGCGACGGAATTACGCTGGCCATCGGTCCTCCGTCCTCGGTCCTCGGTCAGTGAATTGTCAAGTTAACTTGAACCATGCCAATACCACCAATGGGAATATGGTACTGAACCCCGATTTCAGAGAGTTTAATGAGCCAATATCTTGCTTAGGAATGCCTGGGTGCGCTCATGCTGTGGGTTGGTAAACAGTGTGTCCGGTTCGGCTACCTCCACAATTTGCCCTTCATCCATGAACACTACCCGGTCGGCGGCGGCACGGGCAAAGCCCATCTCGTGCGTCACCACTACCATCGTCATCCCCTCACGAGCCAGGTCCAGCATGACGTCGAGCACCTCCTTGATCATCTCCGGGTCCAAAGCGCTGGTTGGCTCATCAAACAGCATCACTTTGGGCCGCATAGCCAGGGCACGGGCAATAGCCACCCGCTGCTGCTGCCCGCCCGACAACTGGCGCGGATAGGCAGACGCCTTTTCGGGAATGCCCACGCGGGTCAACTGCGCCATACCAATGCGGTCTGCTTCCTCCTTGTTGCGTTTGCGTACCAGCCGCTGGGCAATAGTCACATTTTCCAGGGCCGTCAGGTGGGGGAACAGGTTAAACTGCTGAAAGACCATCCCGACTTCGGCCCGCACCGCGTTAATGTCTGTGGCCTTGTCTTCCAGATGAACACCGTCGATAAAGACACGGCCGTATGTTGGCTCCTCTAAATGGTTCATGCAGCGCAGCACGGTGCTTTTGCCAGAGCCACTCGGCCCGACAATCACCACTACTTCACCTCGTTTGATGGTCAGGTCCACCGCCTTTACAGCCTCAATCTCCCCGAAATATTTGTGCAACCCCTCTACCACAATCATATCTGTCGCCATATCACTCACCTATTGCCTGCCGCTGCTGATGCGCCGCTCGTACCAGCGCAGCAGCAGGCTCAACGAAACGGTCATCAGCAGATAAAGAAAAGCCAGCACCAGATAGGTTTCCCGAAAGCGGAAGGTGGTGCCGGCGTGGAGTCGGGCCAACTGGGTAATTTCACGCACCGCCAGCACTGACAGCAGCGACGAATCTTTAAGCATGGCTATAAAATCGTTGCCCAATGCCGGCAGAATATTGCGAATAGCCTGGGGCAGGATGATGTAGCGCATCGCCTGACGGTAATTCATGCCCAATGAGCGGGCCGCCTCCATTTGGCCTTTGGGTACAGATTCGATACCGGCGCGAAACACCTCAGCCAGGAAGGCTCCGTAAATAATGGCCAGAGCGGCCGTTCCGCGTGAGGTGTTAGAGACGCCGATATTTTCCAGGCCCAGAAAGTTGAGAACGCTCGGCACGATCACCAGCGCCAGGGTGAAAATGAGTACCAGCGTGGGCACACCGCGGATAAATTCAATATAGGTGACGGCCAGGGTCCGGGCCAGCAGGTTATTGCTGATACGCCCCAGGCCAACCAGCAGCCCAATAATCATGGCAAAAAAGAAACCGCTCAGGGTGATGTAGATGGTTAGCGAGACGCCGCGCCCTACAAAAGCGAGCATATCGCCGCTGAACAGGTCAGCCAATGTGCCCACGCTGCCGGAAATGTAAACGTAGGCCCGGTTGTAATGCTCGTCTACAATGAGCTGATACCCCATCAGCACCAGGAATGAGATGATGATAACCAGCCACCAGGGAAAACGACGCCAGTTTAAGCGAATGGCTCCTTTGAGTTGCCGGGTTTTTTGTGTTGCAGCCATGTGAATCTCCTGTAATGGCAAAACGCCAGATCAGAACTTGATCTGGCGTTTTAGCTCAGGTATGGGACACGGGTAAGTCCCCCTATAAGGAGACCTGACAGGTTTTTAAGCCGACCTATCAGCTTGTGGTCATGGGTAATAAACCTGTCAGGTCGCGACGCTTACGGATAAACGGCCGTTACTCAAGATCGTCGTAGGTGATAGTGAACTCATCCGAGAAGTAGCGCTGCGCCAGCTCATCCAGCGTACCGTTGGCCCGCAGTTCGGCCAGCGCCAGGTTGACCGGTTCCACCAGGTCACTACCAGGGGGGAAGATGAAACCAAGCTGGTCGCTGGACAGCGAACCGCCCACCAGTTTTAGATCGTTGGCGTTAACGCCAACGTAGCCCTGACCGGCAATCTCATCCATGACAACGGCATCCACGTCACCGGCAATAAGCGCCTGCACGGCAAAGGCAAACTGCTCATAGGCATCTACCCGGTCATCGCCAAACAGATCAACGGCCGTTAAGTAATTCGTTGTTCCCGGTTGTGAACCAACACGCAGTGACGGATCAGACGCCAGCTCCTCGGCATTGCTAAAGCGATCCTCATCAATACGGACCAGCAGACGCTGCTCAATGCTGATATAACCATCCGAGAAGTCAACAACCTGTGCCCGCTCCTCCGTAATGGTGATACCGTCGGCCGCCACATTATACTGGCCATCAGCTACCGCCTGGATCAACCCTTCCCAGGCTGCTTCAACAAACACGGGATTACAATTAAGAACTCCACAAATGGCACGCCAGGCATCATAATCCCAGCCGGCCCCTTCACCGGTTTGCGGATCAATGTAGCTAAACGGCAGGTAAGCATTTTCCACGGCAATGGTTACGTCCCGGCCACCCAGGTCAGGCAAACCATCGGCACCGGTGGTTGGGCCGGTGTCAGCCTCACTAGAACCACAAGCCACCAGCAACAGGGACAGGACCACCGCCAGCAGCAGGTACAAAAAACGATTCTTCTTCATAGCTCTCTCCTTCACAATATTAACCTCCCGACAAATGCACTGTTGAAAGCCTGCGGGAGATCAGGCTCTCAATGATCACCATAGTGCCTGTTTTCCGACGGAGTTCAGAAACCCACAGCCGAAAAACGAAGGGCCAAATTATGACACGACTTTCATGAAATGACCAAATTTTACTCTTCTTCAAGCGGCGGCGGATCATCAAAACCGGCCAGCGGCGGCAGCGCGTTACTGCCCAACAGACGACGTACCTGGCGGGCAAACCGTTCCAGGCTGCCTTCTTTGTAAAGCGCCGCCAGTCGGTGGGCCAACTCTTCCAGGCTGTCATACGCGCCATACACATCTTCTAGCCGCTCCCGGTGCATCGACAGCCAGACAAACAGGTCGGCCTCAGTGCGGCCGGGAAATTCAGCCAGCAAGCCAGAATCATGGATGATTTGAATAATTGGCAGGTAAATTAGCTCATACCAATCTTCAACTGACTCATGGTATGATTTTTCATAGCCGTCAATCCAGGCCAGTGCCTGGCGCAGGTCTTCGATTTGGGCCAGTAATTCCTCATAACGGCAGGGCGCGGTGAAGATAAGGTTATGATCAGGGTACAACCTGTCTAACTCTGTCCGCTCCAGAAAACGCTGCCTCTCTAGCCGAATCAATACCTCATCAAAGCTGTCCTGGCCTGTGATAGGCACATCGGCCGGGAATTCCCAAACGTGCGCTTCAACAGAGGGAATGCCATGCTGACGGGCGACCGAAACACGGTGATGGCCGTCTTTAACGAAGTAGACATCGCCAACCTGATATAGTTCTACCGGGGGCCAACCGCTGGCTGATAGGGTCAGGGTGTCAATCCCCACCCAACGTTCGCGCAGATCATCATTCAGGGGCAAAAACTGGCGTGTAAACTCGCGGTAACGGCCGACACTGCCCACAATTTCATCCAGAGCCACCTCGTGCAAACCACGGTATAATTGATTCTGCTGACGCAGCCGTGAGCGGATAGCCTCAAAGGGCAAGATGCGGTTATCACGCCCGGTCAGGAGGGCCGATAGCTGATCGAGCCTTGCCTGGCGTCGGGCCTGCTCAAAATGGCGCATGGCATCGTAGCGATGTTGGTATAAAGTGTTCATGAATAGCAGTTTAAGCAGTTTGGCTAAAAGCTCTACTTTCCGCTAACTGATATGTGACAAAAAACAGAAATGGTGGCATGGTATTGGTAAAAAACCTTTCATCACAAAGGAGACCAAAAACATGCCACCAGTAATCGAACCAACTATGTCGGCCCTGACAGCAATTGTATCCGGCTTGTATGTGGGCACAAATTTAGCCATGCTTCATTTTCTCTGGATGTTGATTAACGGTTCGCTTTTGTCCCATCGGGGCTGTATTTTCCCCGCCTTACAATCAACAGGCATCGGTGAACAGGCGGTTCGCCGAGCCTGGAAAGCCTTTCACAGCGGTATGTGGCAAATTGGCGAACTGATCGTTGCTTGGAACCAGTACATGCAAGAGCAGCAACAATGGCAACCCCGTTATTACGAAGGCTATACTGCGGTTGTGGTTGATAACGCACCTTTTTGGCGGCCCAAGCTGAAGGGGCTGAAATCGAAATACTATCATAGTGTGGCCGGCAAAGCCTTGCCAGCCATCATTTTAGGATTGGTAGCACATATTGGCGAGGTAGCAGGCAGACGGATTGCTTTGCCCCGAGCCATCCTGCGTGTTCACCCCAAAGACCCCAGCGAAACAGCGCTCAAAAAAGAACTGTTAAAGCAGGTTAGTCATAGTCTGGGGCAGTTAGAAATTACGCTGATGGATGCTGGCTTCAAAATAAAAGCTTGTCACAAAGCCCAACTATCCCACTTTCTGCTGCGTTTAGCCAAGAACTCTACCGCCCGGCGCAACTATCTGCGTGACACGACGGGGAAAAAGGGTAAACCACCCACCAAAGGCGATCTCATTCGTCCTTTAGCTCGCAAGCACAAGGGCAAGGAAATTGCCGCCTCCGGCCCTGATGCCACCTTTAGCTGGAAACTGGCAACGGGCGAGACCATCGTCGTCCAAGCCTGGTTTGACTTGGTGCGCCCAGACGTGGCACCCAGTCCTGCGGCAGACACCTTTGATGTCTATGTAATCCATGACCCACGTTATGATAACCCCTTACTGGTGGCTACCAATGTCAAATTGCAAGCAGAAACGATTCATAGGCTCTATGCAGACCGCTGGCCTATTGAGCAGTTACCCCTGGCTGGCAAGCAAATGCTTGGGGCTCATCGCCAGTTTGTTTTTGCCGAAGAAACCCGTCATCGCTTACCTGAGTTGGTTATTTTGGTTGGTTCAATCCTTACGGGATTGGCTGCCCTGCATCCAACCATACCGACTGGCTTTTGGGACCGCCAGCCTGAACCCACCCCAGGTCGCTTTCGTCGCGCTTTGGCCGGTCTCCCATTTCCGCAAAGTTACCCTCTACCAGGGCAACTTCGCCAAAAAGCATCGGTGACCGACCACTTACCCAAGGGAATTTTGGGCCATCGACGTTCAAAACAGGCCGTTTCTACTGTTTCGACTTGAAAACAGCTTGTTTTTGTCACATTTTTAAGGTTCTTTGTTGTGGATACCAGCATCCAAACGATACTGGCTTCACCTTTTCAGTTTTTTATGTCAACCACTTTAGCGGAAAGTAGAGTAAAAGGTCAAGAGGTCAAATTGTTACAAGAATCGTCAGGTTTTGTTGTATAGTATTAAGTGAGGTAAGCAGTATGGCCAATATATTCGATTTCTTTCACATTCAGACAGACGTGGCGGCCGCGCTGGCGGAAGGCCAGCCCGTAGTCGCTCTGGAAAGCACGGTCATTACGCACGGGCTGCCTTTTCCCGACAATTTAGAAACGGCCGTTGCCATGGAAACGGCCGTTCGTCAGGGCGGCGCCATCCCGGCCACCATTGCCATCATACAAGGCCATATTTACGTGGGCCTGCGCCCCAATCAGCTCGACTACCTGGCCCGCCGCGCCGGTCAAAACGTACGGAAATGCAGTCGCCGCGACATTCCCCTGGCACTGGCCCTCGGCGAAGACGGGGCCACCACCGTCGCCGGCACCATGCTGCTGGCCCACCGCGCCGGTATCGAAATCTTTGCCACCGGCGGCATTGGCGGCGTTCATCGTGGCCACCCTTTTGACGTCAGTGCCGACCTGACCGAACTGGGACGCACGCCCGTTACCGTGGTGTGCAGCGGGGCCAAGTCTATTCTTGATCTACCGGCTACTCGTGAAGTGCTAGAAACCAACGGCGTGGCCATCGTGGGCTATGGCACAGATGAACTACCCGCCTTCTATTCCCGTCAGAGCGGTTTACCCGTCGATGTGCGCCTGGACGAGCCGGCCGCCATTGCCCTGCTAATTGCCGCCCGGCGCGGCCTGGCCTTGAGCAGCGGCACCCTGGTTACTGTGCCCGTCCCGGCAGAGGCTGAGCTTCCCTTTGACGAGGCCGAAGCGGCCATTGCCCAGGCTACGGCCGAAGCTGATGAACAGGGCATTCATGGGGCGGCCGCCACACCCTGGCTGCTGCAACGGCTGGTAACGCTCACAAACGGCCGTAGTTTGCAGGCTAATCAGGCACTCTTGGCCAACAACAGCTTCGTGGCCGCCCAAATTGCCGCCGCCCTGGCCATATCAGCTTACTAGACTTGATTCCTATCGCCATGCGCCACGGGTAGAGTATAATAGGTAGAAGGGTCACTGCCTGAAATCGTCAATCGGTAAGAGAGCGATACAGCTTACTCATACCTGCCTAACCTTGCTATGGCTGAACAAAAAGTTGCTCGACTTCTAAAAAAGAAGTACGGCCGTTTCAACTGGATTATTATGGGCATTCTGCTCCTGGTTCTACTGGGGCAGGCAGCCCTGTACTATTTCGTTTTTAACGTCATCTTTCCGCTTCCCCTGAGCGAATGGATATTGTCGCTCATCATGACCACCGCCATTCTTCTCATCGTTATCCTTGTGATCGGGTTGCTACTCGAAAGAAACCAAAGTCAAGTTGCACGCAATACGGCCCGCTTCTTCCAGGAGGAACTGGGCGAACTGCGTGCTTCTGATAAACGCGGCCGGCAGCTACAAGGCATGGCTACGGTGCTGAGAGCTACCCTCAGCTTTGACCGCGTGGTAGAAGAAGCCCTCAACGTATGCAGCCAGTCCTTTGAAGAGATGGGACTGCCCCGTCGCGCCATCGTTGGCGCCGTCTTCCTCTTTAACGGCGATAAACTATACCCGGTGGCTACGGCTACGCGCCACTTTACCGGGTCAGACCTGAACCGGGGTATTCCGGGTCAAGCGGGTGTTATCGGCGCCGCCTTTGAAAAAGCCGAACCGACTGTTACCGATAGCCCGGCTAACGACCCTGAACTGCGCTACTTTACCGCCTTTAGGCAATGCCATACTGTTGTCTGCATCCCCTTACGTGCCGGTTTTCAAATATTTGGGGCGATGGCTATCGGCTCTGAACAACCGGTCACGCTCAACGGTCATCATTTTAAGCTGTTTGATGCGGTGGCCGATCAGGCCGTTATTGCCCTAAGAAACGCTGAACTCTACCAGCGACTAGAGCGCGAAAAAGAGCGGCTGATTGAGGCAGATGAAGAGGCCCGCAAAGAGTTAGCCCGCGATTTACACGACGGGCCGACGCAAACGATTGCCGCTATTGCCATGCGGGTCAACTTTATTCGCTCACTTATCGCTCGCAACCCAGCGCAGGCATTAGAAGAATTGGAAAAGGTGGAGCAGCTTGCCAAGCGTACCTCACAAGAAATTCGGGGGATGTTGTTTACTTTACGGCCGTTGGTCCTGGAAACACAGGGGTTGGGTGCTGCCGTTGAATCAATGATCAATAAACTACGCGAAGCCGACGGTATGAATATTCGTCTGCAAGGTAAGGAGCATGGGGATTTGTTGAGTAAGCCGGCCCAAAGCATCGTCTTTTCTATTGTGGAAGAAGCTTTGGGAAACGCCCGCAAATATGCCGAAGCCTCTCTGATACAGGTCCGCTTCTGGCAGGAGGACAATCTCTTCGTCGCTCGCGTGCAGGACAATGGCGTTGGCTTTGACATGGCCGCCGTGAATGCCAACTACAGCACGCGCGGCAGCCTGGGCATGATCAACATGCAGGAGCGGGCCGAACGAATTGAAGGCTCTGTACGGGTTGACTCGACCCCCGGTCGTGGCACAACCGTCACCCTGGTCGTACCGCTAGACAGTTAACTGCTTCAATTTGCTGTTTCATGATCCGTGCGCCACGCCTCATTTTTATCCTCTTTGGCCTTAGCCTGTTACTCTACCTGGTTGCCCCAGTCTGGTTTCCTTTAGGGCCATATGCCACCCGCCAGCCGCTACCCGATATACGCTTTTTTACGCCTTCATTGGCGGCCGGTCTGCTCTACGCGCTCTGGTTCCTTTTGCTTTACGGCCTGTATGGCGTAGCCGCCCGGCACGTTAACCGGCTTCCCCGCCCGCCAGGCTTGGTCTGGCTGCTAGGCACGGCCGTTTTTTTGGCCATCCCGCAGCTATTCACATTCCCCATCAACGCGACCGATATATATCGCTACTTTATTCGGGGGCGCATCTTTAGTCTGCACGGTCAGAATCCCTTCGCTATCGAAGCGGCCAGCCTGACCAACGACCCTTTCTGGCATTTGGCTGGGGAATGGGCTACTGCCACCAGCCCCTACGGACCGCTTTGGGAGCTGCTGGCCGCCGGTATTACCGCCCCGTTGGCAAACAATCTGCTACTGGGCCTGCTTCTTTTCAAACTGCTAGGGTTGCTGACCCATCTGGCCTGTGGCGTCCTGATCTGGCTCATATTAGCGACGGCCAGTGTGCAGCACCGCTCCACAATGACGCTGCTGTGGCTGTGGAACCCGGCTCTGTTCAATATTTTCGTGATTGATGCCCACAACGACGGTTTGATGCTCTTTTGGCTGCTGTTGGGCTATTGGGTGTGGCAACGCTGGCAACGGCCGTTACCCGCATTTCTGTTTATGGTGCTGGGAATACTCATCAAGCCAATTGGGCTGCTCGCCCTGCCTTTCTTCTTTATCGGCATGTGGCACAGCCTAGACGGCTGGCGACAGCGTCTCTGGTTTGGGTTGGCCAGCCTGTCAGGCAGTCTGGCTTTGGTCTGGCTCACCTTTTGGCCTTTCGGTTCTCCCCTTGATCTGGCCTACCGCCTGCTGGATGAGGCGGCTGGGGGCGGCTTTTCGCCCCTGACGCTGTTGTACCTGCTGCTGCTGCAGGTCATGGAACCCGTACCGGCCAACTGGTTGATCGGCGGGGCACGCCTGCTGTTTATCGGCGTGGCGTTGCTCCTGGTCTGGTGGGCGTTTGGGCACAAACGGCCGTCTGTACGGGGAACGGCCGATATTTTTACTGCCTACTTATGGCACGCCTTCAGCTTCCGCATCTGGTACGCCGTATGGGCCTTTCCCTGGTTGCTGCTCGACAACCGACCCTACTGGCGGCGCGTGGCCTTCTGGTTCCTGCTAACCACCCAGCTATCTGTCCTCATCTACGGCCACCTCCGCTTTTTCGCCCTCGGCGGCAGCATCGTCTGGTCACACGTCATCGGCGTTCCCTTCACCTTTGGCCTGCCCCTTTTGCTGGCGCGAAAGGAGATAAGTCTCTCTTAACGCACTCCCGACGTTGATTGTCACCTTTGTTTTTTCAATAATTCATGCTAGGATCGCACCCCATGAATCGACCTGCAAACCTACGCTCTAACCAATGGCTGGTGGCCCCGCCTATCTCGGCTCAGGTGGACAAACAAATGGGCCACATTCCACCAGTTTTACGCCAAATCCTGTTTAACCGCGGCCTGACCGACCCGGCTGCTGTCCAGGCATTTCTCGACGGCCGTTACCTGGCCAGCACCGATCCCTTCCTCCTGGCCGACATGGAAAAAGCAGTTCTCCGTATCCAGCAAGCTATCGAGAATGACGAAATGATAGTCGTCTACGGCGACTTTGATGCCGACGGCGTAACCGCCACCGTCCTGCTGGTCCAGGCCCTGCGCGGACTCGGCCTGTCTCGCAGTCAGGTCATCCCCTACATCCCTGACCGGGTTGACGAAGGCTATGGCCTCAACGACGAGGCGCTGGTCAGCCTTAAAGAGCGCGGAGCAGGCCTGGTTATCAGCGTAGACTGTGGCATTCGGTCGGTGGCTGAAGTGACCCAGGCAAATGCCCTGGGTCTGGACATGATCATCACCGACCATCACAGCCTGGGTCGTGACCTGCCCCCGGCGCAAGCTATTATTAACCCGAGACGGCCTGATTCGCACTACCCGGAAAAGGCGTTAGCCGGGGTGGGCATCGCTTTCAAACTGGCGCAAGCACTGCGGCTGCACCTGCCCCAACGGGCACAATTCGTGGATGAAGAGTTACTCGATCTGGTGGCCATTGGCACGGTAGCCGATCTGGCGCCGCTCAAAGGTGAAAATCGCCGGCTGGTGCTGGCCGGACTGGAAGTGCTGAATCAGGCGCAACGACCCGGCGTGGCTGCGCTGGCACAGGTTTCCGGGCTGAAACCGGGCCGCCTGACGGCCGAATCTATCGGCTTTGGCCTGGGACCGCGTATCAATGCCGCCGGCCGGTTGGCTCATGCTTACACGGCGGCCAAGCTGCTGGCGGTCAACAACCACATTATGGCGCAGCAGTTGGCCCATGAGCTAAACAGTCTCAACAAGAAACGGCAGCAGCTAACGGCCGAGCTGTCTGAACGGGCCGAAGCAATGGTAGACCCCAATGACTTCATCCTGATCGCAGGCGGCGAGGAGTTTTTGTCTGGCATTGTGGGGTTGGTAGCCAGCCGGCTGGCGGAACGCAATTACCGGCCGGCCATCGTGCTGGAAAAGGGGGACACGGAAAGCCGCGCCTCCTGCCGCTCTATCCCTGAATTCCACATTACCGAGGCGCTGGACGAAACGGCCGAACTGCTAGTGCGTCACGGCGGGCACGCCCAGGCGGCCGGGTTTACCGTAACCAACGAGAATCTGGACCTGTTTATAGAGCGAATTAGCCAGATTGCCGAGCAAAAACTGGCCGACCAGGTGTTGCTGCCCAAGATCACCATTGATGCTGAAATTCCGCTAACGACCGTTGACTGGGCGCTTCATGACAGTTTGGCCCAGCTTGAGCCGACCGGCTATGCCAACGCCACCCCTATCTTTTTGTCACGCGGCGTTGAAGTGATTCATCACCGTCCCGTGGGGCGTGACGGCAGCCACTTGCAGCTTCGGGTGAGCAGCGGCGACAACGGCAGCAGCCGCATTTTGCCGGGAATAGCCTTCGGCCAGGGTACGTGGGCCAGCATGATGCCTCAATTTGTTGACCTGGTTTACACCATTGGCGTCAACGAGTGGAACGGCCGTCGCGACCTCCAGCTCATGGTGCAAGATTTACGGCCGGCTGGAGCAGCGGACGATGGGTGAAGCCTGGTTTATTCGACACGGCGAAAGCATCTCTAACGCCGATTTGCCCACGTCCCATCCGGCAGATTCCGAGCTAACCCCTCTGGGTATGGCTGAGGCCGAACAAATCGCACAAGCTTTTGCCCGGCCGCCCGATCTGATCGTTGTCTCCCCCTTTATCCGCGCCCGCCAAACGGCCGCACCCACCCTCCACCGTTTTGCCAGCGTACCCACCGCTACCTGGCCAGTTCATGAATTTACCTACCTGGCCGCCAGCCATTACGACGGCACAACCGGCAGTGAACGCTGGCCAATTGCCATGGACTATTGGCAGCGCAACGATCCCGACTACCGGGACGGGAAAAATTCGGAGACGTTTGCTGAACTGATGGTACGTGTCTGGCAAATCATCGCCCAACTGCGTCAGCATGAGGCCCAATTTGTTGCCCTGTTTAGTCACGGTCTCTTTATTCGTGCCTTGCAGTGGGCGGTCTTGACGAACACCACACAGGCCACACCAGACAGCATGAGACGCTACAACAGCTTTTGCCGGGCGGTCACCGTGCCCAACGGGGCTATCTGCCGCCTATTCTTTGACGAGACTACGCTGCGGCTGGGGAGCATTGATACGGCCCATATGGACCAATCCTGGCCTACTCTATCTGTTTGAACCGGTATATGTCATCAGCAAGGGGCTGATTGTTGGCATCGGTGGCCGGTAGGCGTTGACCATCCTGGGGATCATAAAGGCCAACGGCTAAGGTGTAGCTACCCTGGGTAAGGTCGTGTCCAGGGGGGATGGGCAGTTCTCGTGCTTCTTGAATTTGGTCGTTGGTCTGCCACCAGTAGGTGGGCAGGTAGCCTTGCACGGGGGGGCTGTCGTGCTGGCTGACAAGCTGCCCGCTGCTGTCGTAGAGGTGGACAAAAATGGTGTAGAGCTGGCTGATGGGGGCGAGGGCTTGCCAGGTCAGGATGACGTGGATGCTGTCGGCGTGGATTTGAACGGCCGTTTCTGTTAGGCCAATCAGGCCACCGAACTCAGCAAAAGTTGGGCGTGATGGGGCGGCTGGCTGCCAGGCGTGGTGCAAAGGGATAAATTCACCAGAGGGCAGATCAAACACAAAAACGGCCGTTTCAGCGGCTAATTGGCGCAGCTCAAGGTCAGATACCTCACGGCTGCTGTGTGTGACCCAACCGGGCGCATAGGCTGGGGCCGTCAGACTAAGCGCAGGCCGCGCAGCCCCCCCATTGATACGGGCAAAGTCAGACGCATTGGCGTAGTAGGGCATAATGACAACCCCTTCGGGGGTCCAGGGGTAAGGGTTGGGGCAGCCATCAGGCCGGTCATTGTAGGAAGCAAAAAAGAAGGGGACATTGATAAAAACGGCCGTTTCGCCGGCTGGTGTCATGGTTGTCGCTTGTGCCATCCCCCTGACAATATGGCTGGCCTGAGCGTAAAAATCCATCTGGCACTGGATGAACGGGAGCGGGGGCAAAAGCAAAGGCAGCAACAGCGCGGCCTGAAGGCCAATACGGGGTAAAAGACTGCTTATTTTGGTCAATGCCAAAAGCGGAATGGCCCACAGCATGGTTATGCCAATAGCGGGCAGGTAATGGAGCCGCGGACTGCCCAGCACATAACCAGGCTCCAAAAAGAGCAGCGAGGGCAGACTAGCCAAAATAAACCAGGCCATCCCCCACACCCATAAACGGCCGTAAGACCAACCGCCCACACTCCAGGCCAACCCGCCCAATGCGGCCAGCGTCACTACTGCCAGACCCAGCAAAGCCGTTGGCTGGCTGCTGGTCAGGCGAATAAAGGGGAGTAGGGGATAAACGGCCGTTTGGGCAAAGGAGATCAGGTTTTGGCCTATGGCGGTTAAGGTGGGCAGGCTGCTTTCACCAGCTTTGGGCACAATGAGCCAGATAGCCACAAAGAGCAAGGGGGCAATGGTAAACGGCCATAACGGCCGTATCACTTTTGCTAAAAGCTGCTCTTTTCGGGTAGGATACCACAGCCACAAGGCCAACGCCACCGGGATAAACAAGCCATTTTCATGGCTGAATACGCCCAGCAATACCACCAAATGAACAGCCAGCAGGTAGCCACGCTTTTGCTGCTGCTGGTATTGGCGATAGAGGGTTATGGCCAATAGGGTCCAAAATGTTGTTAAAGGATGGAATAGAGCCGCCACATAAGCAACCGCTTCGTAGTTAAAGGGAAAGGTGATAAACAAGGTCACCGCCCCCCAACTATAACTGCGGCTTTGGCTAAGCCAATAAATCAACTGCCATAGCAGCGCGGCATTGAGGCCATGCAGCAGCAGTGATAGGGCATGGAACAGAGGGGCATGGTAGTCGCCGCTAAGGGTGAGTAGGGCTTGCCACAGGGCAAAGCCCACAGGTCGATAGAAGCCGTAACCAGCCGCACTGCTCAAAAGCTGCCACAGGCTTTGCCCTTCCATCCAGGCAAAATTGCCGGTGGGGTCATCGTTAAAGAAGGCAAAGGTCAGGGAACGGCCGTATAGCAGCACGGCCATTGCCCAGGCGAGTAACAGATGGTAGATAGGTGGGAAACGGCCGTTTTTCAAGCCCCATCTCTCCGTTTTAATGCCTATTACTAAGAGGCCACTTCATTTCATTGACAATCAGGATTGGATGCTGTTAAATATAAATATACTAACAGCTTCTATGGCCGCATCCATTCGATACGGGATAAAGAGGTAACGAAAAATGATTACTATTTTGATAGCATTTCTGGCAGCTATTATTTTCTACGCGATAATCGCAATGTACTGGATGCAGCGCCAGCGGCAGCCAAAGTTACGCCCTGTTCCTATCAAAAAGCAGCACCGCCACCACACGCCCCCTTCCCGATAGGCTTTATTTATCCTCAATCAAATTTTCAAAAAGCAAGCAGCCGGTTCCGATGAGGACCGGCTGCTCGGTTAGTGCCTACTTCTTGTTGCGCCGCCTGCCTAACAGCCAAATGACGAATAAGAGCAAGGCCGCTACCAAAGCCAGGCCAGCGAGCTGCCTCTCCGCTTCATTATCACTATCACGCTGGCGGGTCAGCTCAGTCTGAGCAATCCAGGCAAACGTTTCGAGCATACCGTTCTGCAACGGCCGTGTTTGCCAACCCAACTCTGACCGCGCCTTAGCAGCGCTGGCCATGTAGGTTGCCCCCAACACTTCGGTCGCCTCCTGGCTAAACGCTGGTGGCAGCGGCACAACTGCAGAGACAGCTCCCACCAGTGGCGCGGATGGCTTGACCAGGGATGCAGGCACGTAAAGTTGTGGCGGTCGTTTACCCGTCAGATAGCCCCAAAACTCAAACATTTCACCCAATGGAATAGCCGGTCCGGCCAGAACGTAGCTCTCGCCCACACGCCCCTTTTCGGCTGCCAGAATATGCCCTTCAGCAATGTCATCCACATGGGCATAAGTCAGCGTGGTCTCTGGGCCTGGCAAAAACGGCATGCCCCGGTAGAAGAGACGCATCATGTCGGCGATTGTGCTGGTGTCGCCGGGTCCATACACGCCACCGGGCATCACGATAATAATCGGTGCCCCTCTTTCAATTAGCGGCAGCGCCACCTTATAATGAGCCAGCCATTTGGTCCGGTCATATTCGCTGAGGAAGGGGCCACCCTGGTAAAAAGTCTCATCTACCAGCTTGCCCTTCGTGTCGCCAAAGACGGCGACGGTGCTGGTATAGATAATTTTGGGAATGCCCAGTTCGTAAGCCAGCCGCAGCACTTTACGTGTACCACCTACGTTGATGATTTCTGCCTGGGCCGGATTGGGATCGCCAATCTTGTACCAGGCCGCGATGTGAAAGACGACATCGCTGCCGGTCATCGGCTCACGCATCGAGTCTACGTCCAATATGTCTCCGGCCACGACTTCTGCGCCCAGAGCCGTCAGCCGGCGGGCGCTCTCGCTCAACGGCGAGCGGGCCAGGGCCACCACATGGTAGCCACGAGCCAGCAGCTTTTCGATAACGCGCTGGCCAATAAAACCTGTTCCACCTGTCACAAATGCTTTCATTACTTTTGTCCTTTACGGTTCAACTAAGAATCTCTTTTGACGGTAGCCGGGCTGCTGTTTGCCACCTGCTACGCACTGCTTGCTATTGTAGCGGTTAGCCACTGTTGGGCAAAATCTACGGCCGTTCGCTGGGCAAAGAGACGACATTCAGCCAGACCAACCCGGCCAATGGTGACGGCCCCCGTTTCGTCAAAGGCGGCCCCAAGCTGGGGGAAGGGTTCGTCATCGTAGTCCAGTTCGTCATATTCGCGCCAGACGCGACGGCCGTCTTCCAGAATGGGCGCACCCTCCCGCATGGTAGGCCGGACACCAGCGCGGAATTCGGCTAGATGAAAGGAGGTGTTGTTGGCATGACCCACACCCAACAGCAGCACATGGCCGTCAAAGGCGTAAATCTGGCCCAGCGGGGATTGATCCCCCATACCAAAGGACAGGCTGTGTGCGGCCGTAATCCGGGCGGCATGACGCCCCCAGGCAGCAAAAGAGACCTGCGGGTGATTGCTGCGTAAAACGTCCGGCCAGGTGCGGAACAGCTCAGCGATGGCCCCCATCTGGCGCGTCGGCGTCAGGGCCAGCTCAAAGGCGGGCATGTGGGCACGCACAATCGGTTGCCAGTCGGCCGGCACGGGCGGGTTTTGCCAGTCGGCCGGCTCGGAATAGTCTGAACTGTGCGTGGGCATAACCAGCGTCCCGGCCGGGGTCAACACATCTTGCAAAGCCTGAATGACGGCTACCGGACCGCCCGGCACATAGCCGATTTTGCTCAACGAAGAATGGACCAGCAGCACCATGCCCGGCTGTAGGCCAAGCTGTGCCAGCTCCTGCACCAATAGCTCACGGGTAAATGGGTGGGGCGATCTTTCAATGACGTCCTTTTCGCTCATGCTTTTGTTCGCATATCAGGCGTGCTACGACTCTCTAATGAAGTACAGCAGCGTTGCCAGCAGGTTATCAAAGACGGACAAACGGGCCACTTCGTAGCCGTGGCTGTTTTCGCGCACGTGGCCGATGCAGGCGATGCGGGGGGCCAGGCCGGCGTAGGCCAGCAGGCTGGCGTCACTGGCAGCCCCGTCGTAAACGGCCGTCTGTAATTCCGTTCCCGCTGCCAATGCGGCTTCACAAAACTGCTGCAACAATTTCTGGTCATACGTGGCCAGCCGGTCTTTGCTCCAGATGGCGGGACGGCCGTCAATGGCCAGTGGTACGCCCGCCGGAATGGGCGCACCGTCCACGGCAATGAATCGTTCCGGCTGCTCACGGCGGGCCAGATGTTTGGCCCCGTGCCCACCCAATTCTTCACTGGTGACAAAGGCGATGATGGTGGGGGCATACGGCCGTATTTCTTCCGCCTTCAGCCGGGCCAGCAGCCGCAGCAGCGTCATTACGCCCGCCCGGTCATCCAGCGTCCAGGCGGCAATAAGCGGGTCGTCCGGCTCGCCGAACAGATAGGGGCCGCGCCCGTCGGCTATGGGCACGCCCGGCGAGCCAACGCGCACCCCCTTCTCTTTAAGTTGATTTGGGGAAAGGCCGGTCAGGACGTGGACATCTTGCCAGGTGATAGCTTTGTCGCTCTGGCCGCTGCCGTGGGTGGATCCCATGGAGAAGATACCGGTAATCGTTTCCTCATCGCCCAGGATTTGCACCGGGGCCTCACCCAGTTTCCAGGGGTGCAGGCCACCGCTGCGATCCAGGCGCAAACGGCCGTCCGGCTCGATCTTGGTGACGACAAAGCCGATTTCGTCCATGTGGCTGGCATAGATGGTGAGGGGGGCGTCGGGGTTACGGCCGTTTAGCCGCACCAGCAGATTCCCGGCGGCATCTTGCTCGTATTCGTACCCCATTTCGGTGAGTTTGGGGATGATAACGGCCGTTAGGCCTCTCTCCCATCCCGATGGGGTTGGCACGCGCAGTAATGCGGCCAACAAAGTCACCGCAAGTTGTTCGCTCATTACAACAAACTCCTCTTTCAGTTTATTGCATCACAAGCGGCAGATACAAGTGGTCAGTGTAAACAACTGGGCGGTAGGCAGCATATAAGTCGCGGCCATGTTCTTCATCGACATATTCCGTCCACAAAATGTAAAGGCGTTCTTGTTTATCGGATGCCATATAAACTTGACCTACGTCACCGGAGGTATCTTCCGTATCAGACAATTCTTGAGTGGAGTGGAGCATATCCCAATATAGCAAATTGGTTCCCTGACCGGCAACATTTTCCTGCCAGGCGACGTGTGGCTCTCCATTTTTGTCTATCCAGAGCGCACGCATCATGGCCGAACCGGTCTCATAAATCGTAGGAATCGGTGTCAGTTCGTTCGTATCCGAACGCCACAGGTAAAGCGGGTACTCTGTATTAGGTTCAGCTGCAGGTAACAGCCAGTAGGCCACATCCTGATGGATCAAAAACACCTCGCTTTGCGGCGAACCTACCGTACTTACCGGTCCCGTCACCGGCACGGTGTTGCCGGTCAGGCTGTTGAAATAATAGCCGCCTTCTTGCTCCCAGGCCAAATGGGCTGTATTAAACTGGTCGATAACCAAAGAAAGGTATCCATCAGCATCGGCTGTTGCCATAGGAGCGCTGACATTAAGGGGCTGGTCCATATCAGAGCGCCAGTAAAAAACGTCATCTTGTCCTCCGGCCAAACTATCTTGCTGGCCGATCCAAACCAGGTGGATTGTATTGCCGATAGTTCCACCGGCCACCGCTGCCAATTCTCCGCTCTGGAAAACAAATGCTTGCTGGCTCTTATATACACTATCCCAATGGTAGGCAGTATTCTCTTCCTGGTAGACGATATGGGCGTTGCCTTCACCATCTTTGTAGAGTTGAGGCACGGAGGGCCCCGGAATAGTTAGAGGTAAATTCATGATAAAGCTGTTTTGTTGGGTGACTGAGTCCCAGTGCAGGTAGTTTCTAGAGCCTACAATTTGTTCGTACCAAAGCACATGGACAACACCCTCATCATTTAGAAAACTAGACTGGTGATCTCCAAAGGAACCTTCAAGCTCTTCTGTAAAAAGACCAACGGAAGTTTGGGTTGCAGAGTTCCAATAATAAGGCTGCGGCTTGGCAGAGACAGCAAAATCATGATATAGGACGTGGGCTATGTCATCATGCTTGTCGATCCACAAAGCGCGACTGTGTGTCGCTTCTCCAGTATCTGTAAGCGGGATCACCTCCCCATCTTCGAGCCAATAAAATACCTCTGTCCACTGGGGACTGCCAGCATACTTTCTTTGCTCCCACAACACGTGGGCTCTATCATTTTGATCAATAACCAGGTAGGCATCGCTAACGCTGCCAGCGGCCACATCTCGGTTGTTTATTATCGAGGGGTTGTCCATTCCTGTTTTCCAAAAGAATAGATCCGTTAGTTCATCAGTAACATACTCTATCCAGATTACATAAGCCCTGCCTTGTGAATCAGTTGCTATTTTAGGAAAAAAAGCTGACGATTTTAAGATAGTTTGCTCTGGGTCTGTCAACATTTTGACGTTGCCAGAGGGTAGATGGGCGTAAAATACAGCGGTGGCGTACTCAGGAAGGTCAAAAACCGTGTACTCTTTCCAGGATACGTGCAGGCCATTGTTAGCCGGAGCGATGTCTATCCCCAGAGCGTCATGAACGGACAAATCCCGATCTGTCAACCGGACTGTTTGCAGCATCTCCGATTTTTCTTGGCTTTGAAGCAGATTCACGCTGGCGATTACTAACAAAAAGATTAACACTGCCAGAATATGATGTGGTTTCAGGTGCATGTTAGTTTAACTCCTTAAAGGCGATGTTTTGTGTTTCCCAGGTTGCGTAATTGTCCCACAATCATAAGTATCAACTTAAGCCAACTGCCTGTTTAATTCGACCGTTTTGGGAGTTTTAGTGGCAATTCCCATAGTCGCCACTATGTCCACAAGTAGTTGGAAAATATGATCCACCCTATGA
>SLGK01000098.1 GCA_007123775.1 Anaerolineae bacterium
CCCGCCCCTACCTGATTGGCGACGCGATCTGCCCCTCGCATAAGGTGGCGTAGGGGCGGGACGGCGCGGATAGGTCCTGGCTGAAACGAATAACCGTTGCTCCGCGCCGTCTCGCCCTTTTGCTACGGCCCCTTGTTACGGCCGTATTCCCAAAACGGCCGTATCCGGGCGAGAGCGGCGGGAAGCAACCTATTGGTGAATGCCCAGATCATGGCCCGCCGCTCCCGCCCCTACCCAATTGGCGACGCGATCTGCCCCTCGCGTAAGGTGGTGGGTGTAGGGGCGGGACGGCACGGATAGGTCCTGGCTGAAACGAATAACCGTTGCTCCGCGCCGTCTCGCCCTTTTGCGGCTGCCCGATACATTTTACGCAATGGGATAGCTTAACATGGCAGGGGATTGATGGCCAGCCACCACCAGTCACCCCCTTTGATTAAACAGATTGTAGTAAAGTCGCTCACCAGACAGGAGTGGCTATAATAACGGCCAGTTAAAACCGTTGTTATTGCTGGCGTAGCCACGGGCTACGCACGGTGTAATTCGCACCAAGAGACCATGCCGCTTTTACCGGGTGAACTGCTGAATACGCGCTATCGCATTGTCAGCCTGCTGGCCGAAGGGGCCCACGGGGCCACTTACCGTGCCTTCGACGTCAAAAATGAGCAGGCGTTTGCCATCAAGGAATTGCTGGACCCGTCGCTGGCTACCCAAAAAGCATTTCGAGCCGAGGCCCGGCGGCTTACGCGGCTTTCTCATCCCCAACTGCCAGCCGTACGTGACCATTTCAGTCTGGACGGCATAAGCCAGTATCTCGTCACGGAGTTTGTCGAGGGGGTGAGCCTGCAAGACCTGCTTGACCAGTACGGTGTGCTGCCGTCCCACTTGCTTGTGCCCTGGCTGCAAGCCGTGTGCCGGCCGTTGGCCTACTTACACGAGCAAGGGCAGCTTCATCTGAATATCAAGCCGGCCAACCTGCGCCTGACGCCGGCCGGCGACCTGTTTCTGGTCGATACGGGCCTGCCCGGTCTGCGGCTGCCCCATGCCAGAGGGTTTGACTCGCCGGAACAACAGGCACTCAAAGAGACAACGGCCGTTTCTGACATCTACAGCCTGGGGGCCACCCTTTACACCCTGCTAACTGGCCAGACGCCCCCGCCGGCTCTCAAGCGCGAGAGCGGCCTGGACGAGCTTATCCCCGCCCGCGATGTCAACCCCGATGTCGAACCATATCTCTCGATTGTTGCTTCACGGGCCATGTCCCTACGGCCTGATGCCCGCTACGAATCGGTGCCGGATTTTGCCCAGGCCCTTAATCCCCCGGCCGGGAAACTTGTCCGTACCCCAACCATTGCCCCACAGCAACGATCGGCACCTATCCTGCCCGCCGTCGCCGCTGCCGCAGCTACCAACGGCAACGGCTGGAAGCCGCTGCGCTGGCGCGGCCGCTATCTGGAAATGCGGGTCATTGGCGGGTTGTCTTTGCTGCTCTTTCTGCTGATTGGCTTAAGCGTGGCGGTCGCTTATGTCAATACCAATGAGCGCTTCCGGACAGAGGATCAGGTAGCGGCCACGGCCACCATGGAATCGGCCGTGATCGCCGCCCTGACCGCCATTGCCGACACCCCCACGCCGGAGCCGGAACCATCAGCCACGCCGGAACCAACCCCCGCCCCCCTGATCGATGAAGCTACCGGGATGCGAATGCTCTACGTACCGGCCGGATCGTTCCGTATGGGTCGCGAGGATGGCGAGAACAACGAGCAGCCGGCCCGTTTTGTGGCCCTGGACAGCTTTTACATCGACCAGACCGAAGTGACTAACGGCCAATACCGGCTTTGCGTGGCAGCAGGGGCCTGTAGTCCGCCGGCAAGCCCGAATGCCACTTACCACAGCGCCTACTACAACAGCAGTCAGTACGACAATTATCCGGTCATATTCGTAAACTGGTATATGGCCCGTGATTTTTGCGCGTGGCGCGGGGCACGTCTGCCCACAGAAGCGGAATGGGAAAAGGCGGCCGGCTTCAACCCCCAGACGGGTACAAGGCAGCTTTATCCCTGGGGCAATGAGTTTGACGGGGTGCGTCTTAACTTCTGTGACGTTAACTGTACGTTGGCCAAACGCTCGCCCCAGTTTAATGATGGCCATCGTGACACAGCCCCGGTCGGCAGTTATCCCGACGGCCGTTCGCCGCTGGGCATGTACGATATGTCCGGTAACGTCATGGAATGGGTCAACGATTGGTACGACGCTCGCTACTATCGCCAGGCTACCACCGACACCAACCCGATGGGGCCGGCCGAAGGCAGCTTCAAGTCGATTCGCGGTGGCTCCTGGCTCTCTGACCCTGATGAAGTGACCACGACGCGCCGCTTTTCTTACGATCCGACGGTAGCCCGTGCAAACCTCGGCTTCCGCTGCGCCGCCTCACCGCCATAAGCGGCAGTTGATAATCAGTGTGCGCCTGGCCGCCAACCGATTACAATAACCCTGACTAATTTACTGTTTGCACCACCACCCTTACTAAGGTAGATTATAGGCAACTGGGTACAGCACGGGTTAAGCTAGAAACAGGCTCCCGGCTGTAGCGCCAATTGGCTATTCAATATTGAACTTATGTCTGACATTGATTACAATAATTTCGCCTCAGCTCAATCTAGCAACCCGCGTACCCACGCCCGCACCGGTCCATCGACGACTGAAGTGGTGCGGGAGATTATTGAAACATTACTCTTAACGTTTTTTATCTTCTGGCTCGTTAACAGTATGGTCGGCCGTTACCGTATTGACGGTAGCAGTATGAATCCCACGCTCTACAACGAGCAATACCTGATCATCAATAATCTGAGTTACCTGCTTGAAGAACCACAGCGTGGCGAAATCATCGTTTTTCGTCATCCGCGCAGCGACATGAACCTGATTAAGCGCGTCATTGGTGTGCCCGGTGATGAAATCGAAATACGGGATGGGCAGGTTTTTATTAACGGCACCGTCGTGCCTGAACCGTATATCCGGGAACCAACGATTTATGAAGGGGCCTGGTCAATCCCCGAAGGAGAGTTTTTTGTCCTCGGGGATAATCGTAACAATTCAAATGATTCACACAACTGGCAATATTTGCCGCGTGACCATATTTTAGGAAAAGCAATTTTAATCTATTGGCCAGCCACTGATTGGCGAATGTTGACACACCACGTCTTCTCGCTAGAATCGGGCCAATGAAAAGACAGAAGGTCCAATTTACCATAGCGAGACAACGATGAACTGTGAGGCGTGCCGAATCGGCCGTTACCAGCCAGCCACGCTATCTTACTTATGTCAGATGGCGTCCCAAATGATAATCATTCCCAACGCGCCGGCCTACGTTTGCGACGTGTGCAAACAGACGCATTTTGATCCCTATTTTGTCGAAGCCATAGACTTTTTACTGGCCAGGCTGGTTCCCCAGGAGATGGCCAAACCGGCTGTCCGGCAGCAGCCCGTTTCATCTTTGTCTCAGGCGGACTTGTTGGTCGTTTGAGCGCAACCATGTGGTGAAGAAGGAGCTGTAGAGCATGTCAAACAGACGATTGGCCGGAAAAACCGTTATCAGCCTGGACCTCTTTACGGATGCTTATCGGGTAACTGGTTATGCGACGGTTGGTGCGGGCGGTATTCAGGCAGAATTGGCCAACCCTAATTCCAACTTCCTGGAATTGGAAAATGCCTACATTTCGCGGATGCACCAGCCCGGTGATATAATCAGCAGTTACAACATTTGTGCTTTTCGCAAAGACAACATTAGCTTTATTCTGCTGCAAGATCGACGTGAAGGCATCGCCGTTGGTACCCAGCACGGCCACTCTATTTTTACCCGCGGTCGCACGGCCGCCGTTTTTATCACCGTACCTGCCTTCGAGATCGTGGGCGATGTGCAGCACGATGGCCGAATAGCGCCCCGCGATATTTTGGTTCAGTCACCAGGCAATTTTCAGCCTGTTTTTTCGGCCCGCGCTTCGGCCGCGCTCTATCCTGAAATCACCTACAGCGGTGATTTGATTTTGGTCCACAAAGAGCTTGTCGGTATCTTCTGTCTGGATTTGAACAAGAAGACAGAGTAACCAGACCAGAAAGCAACAACGGCCTTTATAGTCAGTAGGGGAAGGTTCCATGGCACATATCGCGGTAATTGATGATGACGAACAGCTTTTGCGTATGGTGGGCCTGATGCTGGAGCGAGGCGGCCACACGATTACGTTGCTTAACAACCCAATGGAAGGTCTGGAGCGCATCAAAGATGAAGAACCCGATTTACTGCTCCTTGACGTCATGATGCCGCTCATGAATGGCCATGACGTGACACGACAAATCCGTAATACGCCAGGCCTCGAAGGGTTGCCGATTTTGATTTTGACCGCCCGCTCACAAGAGATTGACCGGGCCACAGCCTTGAAGAGCGGCGCGGATGGGTATTTAAGCAAGCCGGTTACGTCGCAAGACCTGCTGAGCCAGATCGATGATTTGCTGACGACCAAAAAGCCGGCAGCCAGGAAGCCTGACCAGGGCCTGGTTTTGGCCTTGTATGGTCTGCGCGGCGGCACAGGGCGCACAACAATCGCCGTTAATCTGGCGGTTGCTTTACGGCAGCAAAGTCGCCAGGAGGTCTGTCTGCTAGAGTTGGGTGCGTCGGGGGGACAGGCAGCGCTTCATTTGCGAATGAACCCGCGTGTTCACTGGCATGACTTGCCGCCTGTAAACCAACTGGACGCCAAGGCGGTGCAGGAGCATTTGACCGTCCATTCTTCGGGTGTCCATCTGTTGGCGGCCCCCAATTTGCCCCAGCAGCAAGGGCTGCCGGCCGCGACGCTCTCCCGATTGTTAGACCTGCTGTTGGAAAGAATGACCTTTGTGGTAATAGACATGCCGGCCGTCGTGGACGACTCTTTTAAGCTGGCCATGAATAAAGCCGACATGGGCCTGCACGTGGTCGCGCCTGAGGTGGTTTCTTTGCAAACGGCCGTTCACACCAATCGCGCTCTTTCTCAGGCCGGTATCAAGCCCCGCTACAAGAGCCACATTCTCAACCAGACCACGCCCACGGCGCCGCTATCTGAGGGTGTGGTTGAGCGTGGCTTGAAAGCACGCATTGCTTTCCACATTGAGTATGACCAGAACCAGGCCCGCGCCATGACACAGGGTCATCCCCTGGCCCTAACCGCGTCGGCAAAATCGCCGCTGCCCATCGTGGTGCGGCGGATGGCCGAGGTACTCTGGCAGCGCGTAACGGTCGAGGGTTGATCGGTTATTCTTGGGTTGCGGCCACGACCTGTACCGTGACAGGTAAGGCTTCGGTCGTCTGGCCATTGATATTGGTCGCACGAGCCAGAATTGAAACCTCGCCAACGGCCGTTGGCGTCCACTCCTGAATGTAGGCAAAAATAGTATTGCCGGCCGCTACGGCTTCGCTAAACGAACTGCCATCTATCTCTAGCTGCACCTCGGCCAGTCCGCTCCGATCACTGGCAACCACTACCACCGGCAACGATTCCCCCAGGGCAACGGTCTGATTGTTACCCGGCTGGCCGATGGCTACCAGCGGCGGCTGCGATATGGCCTGGGCTGCTTCGCGGGTAGCAGCGGTGTCTTCCAAAGCGGACAGCATGTCGTTGAGCGTGTCAATCTGGCGTCTGAGTTCATCGGCTTGTTGCTGCGAAACCACAAGCTGACCTTCAAGCAGAACGGCTTCTGCTTCGGCCGTAGCCAGCGCATCGACGGCGGCCTGGCGTGTGGCCCGTATCTGCTCCAAGTCGGCCGCCTGGCGCGTCGCCATTTCGATGGTGGCCTCATTGTCGCGGTGAGTGTCTAGCAGGCGCTGCTGCAAAAGCTGCTGGTTCTGGTAGGAAAAGAAAAAAGCAGCCAGCAGGACTAGCAACAGGGCAAAAAGGGTCAGACTAAAAGCAACTAAAAAGGAACGTCTCATGGCAGGGAATGCTACAGCAGGTTAGATCACTGGTCAAGCAACGAGATCCCTATTATTGGCAACTGAATGTGGTCACGGCCGTCTTCGGTCAAAATTCGTTCGCCTGTTTTGGGGTCGTATAAGCCAAAATTGATAACGGCCGCTTGCGACAGGGGCACCCCATCCAGCCGATGTAGCTGGCGGAACTGATCGCCGGGATGGAGCGTTTCCGGGTCTAGCCAGAAACCATCGTCGCCGAAAAGAAAACGGCCGTTTTCGTCGAGAAGTTGGGCAAACACGGCCAGGCGTGGTCCGGCGTAAACGCCCGGCGGCGGCGGGTTGCTGATCAGGGGAATGGGCGGCAGATCGAGCGGGCGGCCCAGACGCCATTCCAGTTCTAACTGCTGACTGTCGGCGTGGAAAACGGCCGTTTCCCAACACAACCCATTCTCAAAACAAATCGACTGCTCAATGGTAGGAGCCACTTGCACCTCCGCCAGCCAGTAACGGCCGACCGTTATTGCCGGGTCTCGTGCATACGCTTCTCTGCGAAACGGCGGCTCAAAGTAGCCATCAAACATAAAGCTGCGTGCCGGACTGAGCAGCAGCACCCGTTCCGGGTTAAACCAGCGCAGCCGCAGCGACTCAGCCGCCGGGCCAGCGTCAAGCTCAAACGCCAGCCGTTCCCAGGGACCGGCCAGCAGGCTGCCCACGCCCATATCCTGATAAGCCTCCGGCTCCGTTCGCATCAACTGGGCCAGCTCACGCACATCAGCATGGTACAAAAAGCGCACCATCTCCCGCTGCGGCCAATCGTGAAAGTAATCGGGCAAATCGCGTGCTGCCACCGAAACGACCAGGAACAGGCCCGGCAGCAAGGATAACGTAGTGCGTAGGGCGTCCTGCGTCGTGCGTAGACCATCTGCATTCTGAGTACCGAATACCCCATACCGAATAGCAAACACGGGCAAAGCTGCCAATAAATAGGTTGCCGGCTGGGCCAGAATGGTATGACCCAAACTGGCGGGTGGTACGCTAATAAAGCCGGGCGCAATACCGGCCAGCCACCAGATCAGCAGAAAGGCGGTGGCCACGGAAACGGGCGTGACCGGCTCTGCGCGTCGCCACAGTGGTCGCAGCGCGTACCAGAAGGCCAGAGCCACGCCGCTCCAGAAGAGAACGGCTGCCGCTGGCGAAAAAAGCGGCCTTAAAGCAATGTTATACAGCCACTCGTTGTCGCCGGTGCTGTGGAACATGCTTAAGGTTTCGATGGTATATTCAAGCAGGAGGCTGAAGTCGCCCTGCCGGGCCTCGATAAGAGGGGCAGCCAGTTCGACCACGCGGGCGTCGCTTTCGGGCTGTTGGGAGAGGTTAACCGCCAGCGGGATGGCCAGTAGCAGCGTCAGCCCCAGCATCGCTGCCCAATAGCGCCACTGCTGCCGGAATAACGGCCGTGCCACCAGCCAGATGTAGCCCATGCAAGCGATCAGAATCAGGGGAACCCCGCGGCCAGCAAAGTAAGTATAAAAACCGAGGGCGAGAAAAACGGCCGTTAACCCATAGCTGCGCCACGCTTTAGTCGGATGCGGTATGCCCGTGCCAACAGCCGCCCAGCCGCCATACTTTAATCCCTGCCAGAAGAAGAAAAAAGCGGAAAGCATTAGCACCGGCATCGTGACATGGCGTAAACCAAAACGGGAATACATCAGCCCCCAGAAGCTGAAGCTGAGGGCCAGGGCCGCTACCAGCGCCGTCGGGCGGTCAAACCAGGTCCGGCCCAGTAGATAAAGCAGCGGTACGGCCAGCGTCCCCAAAACGGCCGACAGCCCTCTGATGCCGGCCACCGTTGGCCCAAACAGCGCCAGCACCAGCGCGTGCAGCCCGTGATAAAAGGCCTCATGGCCCGACGCATCCGGGTAATACACGGCCAGGTCTCCATCCAACATCTTCTGGGAAATAACGAAGGCATTGATCAACTCATCATCGCGCCAACCAGGGGGCACACTGCCAAGCTGCCACAGCCGCACGCTCAGGGCCAGCAGCGTCAGCAGTAGGAAAACCAGAAAGTCAGTCCGAGTCAGTTGCTTCATACGCGTGTTACCTCCAACCGCCACCAGTTTACATGAAAAGCGCCGTGCTTGAAATCCAAGCACGGCGCTTTGTAACTGTTCGGGTATGTCTAATCTGGCAATCAGGCGGGGAGTGCTTGTTTAGCCATGTCAACCACAGCCGCAAATGCCTTCTCATCACGCACGGCCAGGTCGGCCAGTACCTTGCGGTCCAGCTTCACATTGGCCTCTTTTAAGCCATGGATCAGACGGCTGTAGCTCATGCCGTTGGCGCGAGCAGCCGCATTGATGCGTGTAATCCACAAGCGGCGAAAATCGCGGCGACGCTGACGGCGGTCCCGGTAGGCATACCAGTACGACTTCATCATCGCCTCATTAGCGCGACGGAACAGCTTGCTGCGTGTTCCCCATTGCCCCTTCGTCATGCTGATAATTTTCTTATGACGACGGCGGCTTACAAAACCTCGTTTGACTCTCATTGTATAAAACCTCGCTTTTTGGAATTGGGCGCTGGACACTCAAGCCAATTTGACCGAGGCCAGGCAGCGAAAAATAGGGTCATCGGTGATCAGTTAACGGTTAACGATTTACCAACAACCGGCTCTATCCGTGTGGCGGATTAGCCTTGTACTTTTTCAAATATGGGGCCAGACGCTTGATGCGACGGCGATCCCCCGGCGATGTCACTTCCAGCATACGGGAGAACTGCCGCTTGGTGCGGGCTGATTTACGACGGCGCAGGTGGCTCTTGCCCCCTTTGGTCCGCATGATCTTGCCCGTTCCCGTTACCTTAAAGCGCTTGGCTGCCGCTTTGTACGTCTTCAATTTATACTTCTTCTTTTTTAGTGCCATTGTATATACCCTTTCACATAAAAAGGCCCGATTAGGGCCTTCTTTTACAAATTTGCCACCGATATAGCCACTTTGAGCAGATTGTTGTCTTTAAGAACCGCTGTCGGGTGTTAACATCATCGTCATGTTCCAGCCTTCCAGCTTGGGGTGCTGTTCTATGGCCGCATCACCCACCAATGCTTCAGCTATTTCTTCGAGCGTTTCCTGACCAATCTCCGGATAAGTGATCTCCCTGGCCTTAAAGCGAACCTGGAATTTCACTTTTTTACCGTCTTCCAGCCAGTTGCGCGCTTTACGAATATAAATGTCTTTATGATAGTCTGACGTGCGCGGCGAGAGTTTGATCGTCTTTATCTCAATCTGTTTCTGATGTTTACGTGCTTCTTTTTCCCGCTTGGCTTTTTCGTAGATGAACTTGCCATAGTCCATAATGCGGCATACGGGAGGATCGGCGTTGGGCGCAACCTCAACCAGGTCTAAGTTAGCTTCAATAGCAATGTCATGAGCCTGATTGATATCAATGACGCCCCGATTGTCACCATCCTGGTCAATCAAACGAACTTCACGC
Organism: Anaerolineae bacterium; assembly: GCA_007123775.1. Lineage (GTDB taxonomy): Bacteria > Chloroflexota > Anaerolineae > Promineifilales > Promineifilaceae > SLGK01. The sequence continues at coordinate 9,428 of SLGK01000098.1, forward strand.
GCCCGGATTTGCCGGTTGACACGGTACTCACTCGTCTGTTGCTGACTACTTCGATAGTTTCTTCCTCTTCTTATTGTAAGTCTCCTGTTGTCCAGTTTGTTAGCAACGTCAGTTGCCAACAGTATAGATGCAAAAACTCCCGATCATACTGATCGGAAAGCAGGTGAAATCATAACACAAGCCTCGGTGTACGTCAAACCTTTTACTTTTCGGTTAGTAAAAGACCAATCAGGACAGATTCATAATAACCTCCGGAGAAAATCGATTCGCTGTATTTGCAAATTGATCGCTGATAATTGGTTACTGAATACTGCTAGGGTAACGTCAATCCCCTGAATTGGCAATGATCAATCGGCCGTCTTGACTGTAACCTGCCCGGCCCGGCCGGTGAAGAAGGCTTCTTCTTTGGCCCAGAGGGGCCAATGGCCCGGACCGAATTGGAGCAGGTAAAGGCCACCAGCCAGCAACAGACTGTTGGCCGGGGTAAGCCCCTGGCTAAGGATGTCTACGGCTACCATCCAAAAGAGGGGCCAGGTAGCAAAGCGGGTAACGATACCCAGACCAAGTGAAAGGGCGGCAATCAGGCTCAAAACGGCCGTTCCCCACGCAACTATCTCCGCATTCGCCAATCCCCAGCCACTGAACAATGCAACCCAGTTCGGCGGCACCAGCGTGCCGTAGCGCAGCCAGCCCCATAGGGGAATGGCCAGCCCCAGCGCCAGCCGCAGGACGAGCGGCAGCCAACGACCGAACAGCCGGTAGAGGGCGGACTGTAGGGAACGGTAGGTGGGGCTAAAAGGATCAATACGGCCAATTACAATCAGCCAATCCCGCGTAAAGCTGAGCAGCAGCGGCCCCCCCATCATCCAGCCCGCGATCTGCGTCCCGGCCGGCGGTAGAATAGGCCAGAGGACCACGCTCAGAAAGCCCATTTGCAGCCCGGCCAACGTGCGCCGGTGGACGCTGGGGGGCAGTTGATGAACCGGCCAATCCCAACGTTCGCGCAGCCAGATACCGGCCAGCCAGGCGTAGCGGGCCAGTGCCAGCAGCAGGTACCAGCCTGGCAGCAAGCCATACCAGATGGCCAGACCGATCACAATGAGCAGGCCCTGACCATCGAGCGTGATATCGAGTTTGGCCCCGAGCCGGGTAGTGGTGTTGGTGCGCCGGGCGGCGTAGCCATCTACGATGTCGGCCAGGGCGGCTGCTGTGTAGAGCAGAGCGGGCAGCCAGGCCCAGCCGCCGTCTGGCCGGGGCGAGAAGAGGAAACCGGCCAGCAGCGCCAGCAGCAGCCCGCGCCCAACGGAAATGGCGTTACCCAGGCCGAGCATAGGCAGCAGGCGACCGGATTCGGTGTGCCGGTTTTGGTCCAGGTTGTGCCACAGCCAGACGAGTTGGTAGCCGGTAACGGCCGTTGCCAGGCCCAACCAGCGCACCGCATATGGCCAGACAGTAGATAGCAAAGCGTACCCGCTCAGCAGCAAGAGTAGAGCAAAAACGGCCGTTGTTGCCCAGCGCCAGCGCAACGGAGATACTACACCTATAGTTGACATAAATTGGCGGTTTGTGGGGAAGCTACCAGCCGGTCGTACCCGGGTCCCCCTTGAACGGTCCCACTATATCGTCGGTAATCCAGCCGCCGTAAAAGCCGCCGGCCTGGGGACGCACTACTTCTCCGTCCACGGTGCAGCGGTCCATCGGCGCCGGATAAAAAGCGATATAGTTTTTGATTTCTTCAAAAGTGGACATGGGGTTGGGGTAAAACCAGGCCACATTTTCGGCTGTTTTGTCGCCTACCTGAAGCGTGTAGTAGCGGGCCTGCCCTTTCCATTCACAGTAAGAACGGCCGTTGCCCAACCGCAGATAGCTCATAGCCACGTCTTCTGGTGGAATGTAGTAAGTAGGCGGATGGCTGGTTTCCAACACACGCCAGGCCCGACTCGTGCGGACAATCAGCACATCGTTAAAGAATATCTCGATAGTTTTGTCAGTTGGTTCCAACCGGGGCGGACGGGGATAATCCCATACTGACTCCTGGCCGGGACTCCGTTTGATTTGTTGCTTTTGCATAAAACCTCCTGTGGCGTGTTGCGTATTTCGTGTTTCGTGTTCTGTAACTGTTTCTAGCTACGCAACACGAAATACGCAATATGGGCTATCAATTTGCCGAATTAGTGTCGCGCTTATTCATGCGTCACTTACTGTTTTACACCAATCATCGCCTAAAACCACCGTCTGGGATATAACTTAGCCAAATTCTAAGCGTGAGGTACATGGCATGAGTTCCACTCCTGTTCCGGGCCGCGATTTGCGTGCCTTTACCTATTCCAAGACCTTTCTGGTCGGCTTTGGCTTTTTGGGCATCAGCATCATCTGGCCCATATTCAACCAGTTTATCCCCATTTTTTTGCAGGCCGGCAACCCCGTCTTCGAGCAGCAGCTTTTGGAGGCGGGGCGCGAAGTACCTCAGGTACGCGGTTTTGGCCTGGCCCCCTCGCTGGCGCTCTTTATCATGACCTGGGATAACATCATCAACGTCTTTGTGCAGCCCTGGGTCGGTGCCCGCAGTGACCAGACCTGGACGCGGCTGGGGCGGCGTAAACCCTGGATTTTGCTGGGTGTGCCCATCGCCTTTATTGGCTTTATTTTTATTCCCTTTGCTCAGACGGCGCTGGCCCTGGCCGCCTTTATTTTGATTACCAACGTCGGCATGGCGATTTTTCGCTCGCCGACGGTGGCCTGGTTGGGCGACCTGTTTGAACCAGAAGATCGTAGCAAGGCGAACGGGATTATCAACCTGATGGGTGGCGTGGGCGGCGTGCTGGCTTTTGTGGGCGGCGGGCTGCTCTTCAATAACATGGGCCGGGAAGCGCCGTTTATCGCCGGGGGTATATTGCTGGTGGTGGCGGCTGCGGTGGTGCTGTGGCGCGTGCGTGAGCCGCGCCAGCTTGAAAAGGAGGGGGATGAGGTTGAAACGGCCGTTCCCGGTCTCCGCGCCAGTATCCAATTCCTGCTCAACCAGAAGACACGTGGCGGCATCTGGTTGCTGTTGGCCATCTTCCTCTGGTTTGTGGCTTTCAATGCCCTCGAAGCCGGCCTCTCCTCTTTTGCCGTCTTTACCCTGGGCATGGCACCGGGCACGGCTTCGATTTACGCCGCGTCCATTACCATCACCTTCATTCTGTTTGCCCTGCCGGCCGGCTATATCGGTACCGCCTGGGGGCGCAAGCCAACCATTGGTCTGGGCCTGATTGGACTGACGCTCCTCTTTGGCGCAGCTTATTTCATCATTCAAAGCCCCCTCACCTTTATCCTGGTGTTGGCGCTGGGCGGTCTGTTCTGGGCGATGGTCAACGTCAACAGCCTGCCCTTCGTCTTCGACTTCAGCGACCCTACCCAGATCGGGGCGGCTACCGGCCTCTACTACTTTTCCTCCCAGGCGGCGGCCATCGTTGGCCCCACACTGGGCGGCATTACGGTGGAACTGTTGGGCAACCAGTACCGCTGGCTGTTCCTGTTCAGCACCCTTTTTATGGCGCTGGCCTGGCTGGCCGTCACGCGCATCAGAACTTCTGCGTAGAATTCATGGAACGCAACTCCATGAATTCCGCCAAATTCGTGGTTTTATAATGGTCACGAATTAATTGAACCGCAAAGACGCCAAGAACGCCAAGAATTAAAGCAAAAATCTTTGCGCCCTTTGCGTCTTTGCGGTGAGAAAGCTCTTTACAACTTGTGACCAATACAAAATTGCGAATCAAAGGATTGTGAAAACATATGAGTGAGTTAATTCAGACACAACAGCGGGAAGATATTTTCGAGATTGTGCTAAACCGGCCGGAAAAGCGGAATGCGATTAACCGGGAAATGCTGGCCGGATTGGACACGGCCGTTTCCCAGGCCAACCGTACCCCCAACCTACGCGCCGTGCTGGTGCGCGGTGAAGGGGCGGCCTTTTCGGCCGGTATTGACGTCAGTGCCCTGCTGGGACTGGCCCAGGAATATGGCCCCCACTGGCAAACACGGATGCACGCCATTACCGACGAGTTCCAGGGCGTCCTGACCCGGCTGGAGCGGCTAGAGCTACCCACCATAGCCTTGCTGCACGGCTATTGCCTGGGGCTGGCCCTGGAGCTGGCCCTGGCCTGTGACATCCGGCTGGCGGCGGACGGGACCAGGCTGGGGCTGCCGGAAACGCGGCTGGGCATTATCCCCGACGTGGGCGGCACGACCCGGCTGACGCGGCTGGTGGGGCCAGGGCGAGCCAAAGAGCTGATTTTTACCGGACGCCAGTTTGACGCCGAGAATGCAGCCCGCTGGGGCATTGTCAACCAGGTTGTACCTGCTGACGAGCTGTTGAATCAGGCTGAAGCGTTGGTCGGGGAGCTGCGGCAGGCGGCCCCGCTGGCGGTGGGCATGGCCAAGCGGGTCATCGACGGCCTGGCCGATATTGACCGGGGCCTGATGCTGGAAGGCTGGGCGCAGAGCGAACTGTTCAAAACGGAAGATTTTATGGAGGGGGCACAGGCGTTTATGATGAAACGGCCTCCGGAATTTAAGGGCAGATAGCTGTCAGTGGTAGTCCGGGTATATCCTGTGGAAGGTTTCCAGTTCGCCTTCGTGGAGCAGGCCCATTTGCTGGCGCATGTGCAGCAGTTTGGCCACGTCGGCGGCGGGCATGGGTGGGTATTCGCTGATTTGGTGGAGTCTGAACAGGATGCGGGCCTGCTGTTCCAGCGTTTCCATGCGCATGAAGGCTTGCAGGGGGGATTGGCCCACCGTTAACGCGCCGTGCCGCTTTAGCACCAAACCATCATGGTGAGGGATATACGGCCGTATCGCCGCCGCATTTTCAGGACTGGAAGGGGTGGCATAGTCGGTCGTGGGAATGCGCCCCAGGAAGACGATCACTTCGGGCAGCAGGTAGGGAGCCAGATCGATCTCGGCGATGGAGAGGGCTACGGCCGTTGGCGGATGGGCATGGACAACGGCCGTTATATCGGGGCGCAGCCGGTAGGCCTCCAGGTGCATGGGCAGTTCGCTGGTTGGTTTGAGGTGGCTGTTGGCGGGGGTGGGGTCGAGGGAACGGCCGTTTTCATCCACCACCAGAATCTGTGCGGCCGTAATCAACCCTTTATGCAAACCGGACGGCGTAATTAAAAACCGGTCCGGACCCAGCCGGGCCGACACATTGCCATCGCTGGCGCAGATAAAATCTTTCTGATAGAGCAGGTGACAGACCTGGACAATTTCCTGGCGTAGAGAGGTTTCGGTATCAGGCATAAGCGGTTTGACCGAAGACGGAAGACCAATGACGGAAAACGGCTTTGGTCTTTCGTCCTCCGTCTTTCGTCATTTAACGATAACGGCGTACGTCAGCCAGCAGCCGCTTGGGGTTGCCGTCGTAGTCGCGCCAATCTAATTCTTCACGGACCAGCTTTAGCAAAATATCGGTCAAAGCGGCGTTGACAGGCGTGGCAATGTTGTGCTGACGGCCCAGTCGGGCAACGGCTCCGTTGTGAAAAATAACCTCACTTTTACCCTTACCGGCCGTCAGGTCAGTATGGAATGAGGGCATTTTGTCGCCCCGTCCACCTTGAGCCAGTAGCCGGGTCAAAACGGGTTGTAGCAGAAACTGAGGCAGCGTGCGGATGCCCAAAACGAGCCGTTTGGTGGGGGCGCCGGGCAAATCGACCGGTTTGAGGTTTAGGGCGCGCATTACGCGCAGTGCTTCACGAAGCATGGTCACTTCTAGCTCGAAGATGGCTGAGGATTTGTACAAAACAGCCGGAGAACGATTCAAGATAGCTGAGGTGGCATTACCCATCATGTTGAGCAACGCTTTCGACCACTTCATGGCGCGGTAATCATCTAGCGCATGGGTGTTTAGACCTACCTGTTGCCAGAGGTTGACCCATTGTTGCACAGAAGTTCGCGCTTTGACAGGGGCCAACCCTATACCGCGACTGCCTGATTCAACGATCAGATGATTCGCTGTCTCTTTGCTAATAGGAATAGTGATGGCGGCGGACGTAATGCGCTCGGCTGCTACGTTATTAGCCACGATTTCTTCAACGCCGATACCGTTCTGAGTCGTAAGTAGGGCGGGCGGTTGGGGGCAAAAGGCGATCAGGGGATCGAGGGCGGCCTTAAGGTCGTAAGATTTCATGGTCAGGATGATAAGATCGTAGTTTACGTTTTCGTCCATGAAGGCGCGGGTAACGGCCGTAATCGCTTTCGGCCAGCTTTTGATCGTTTTATTCCCTTCCGTAACGAGCAGGCCGCCGCTGTTGATCGCTTCGGCCACGACCGGTCGCGCAACCAGCGTTACGTCGTGGCCACTATGCGCCAGCTTGCCACCCAAATACCCGCCAACAGCCCCACTACCATACACCAAAATGTTCATGCTTTTTATTTCCCTAAAGTGGCCCCAATAAAGTCCGGCCGGCCGCGCACGAAGTCACCAATGGTCATTTCCTGTTTACCGGCCAGTTGGACTTTTTGCAATTGTAACCCACCGGCAGCCGTCAAGACAACGGCCGTATCCCCACCACTTTCCGTTTGGGCTGGCCCTGCCACAACGCGGCCCGGTTCAGCGGCCGGCAGGCCCTCGGTGGCCACAGGGGCAGCCGCTTTGATTTTCAGCAACAGGCCGTCCCACCAGGTAAAAGCACCCGGCCAGGGGGTCATTGCCCGCACGCGCCGGTCCAGCGCCGCGGCCGATTTCTGCCAGTCCAGTTCACCCGCTTCTTTCTTGAGCATAGGCGCGTAGGTAGCCTGGCTGTCGTCCTGAGGTTGGGGAAGAAAACGGCCGCTTATAATCCCGGCCAGATGCGCTGTCAGCATAGTTGCTCCCAAATCGGCCAACCGATCATGTAGCGTCGCGGCCGTTTCATCTGGCCCAATCGGTAGCGGTTCTTTGATATAGACAGGACCGGTATCCAGCCCGGCGTTCATTTTCATCAGGCTGATGCCGGTGGTGGTGTCCCCCGCCAGAATGGCGTGTTGGATGGGGGAGGCACCACGCCAGCGCGGCAGCAACGAGGCGTGAACGTTCAAACAGCCAAGCGGGGGCAGATTGAGTAGATGCGGGCGCAAAATTTGGCCAAAGGCCGCCACAACGATCAGGTCGGGCTGCCAGGCGTGAATGGGGGCGGCCGTTTCTTCACGGCGCAGGCTGGGCGGCTGGTACAGGGGGATGCCGGCGGCCTGAGTCACCATTTTGACCGGAGACGGCCGTAACTGGCGACCGCGCCCCGCCGGCCGGTCTGGCTGCGTGACCACACCGACCACGTTCTGCGTGTCGATGAGCGCTTTTAAGATTGGAACGGCAAAGTCCGGGGTTCCCATGAAAACGATTCTTGTCATGGGATCATTCTAGCACGGGGCGGGGGTGGATACAAATAGGGATAGTGCGTAGTGCGTGACAATTGGTCTACGCACTACCCACTACAAATGTTTACTCGTCAGACTTAAGCCGCTCTGTTTCTTCAACCGGCAGCGTTTCCAGAACGGCCGTTACCTTATCGGCATTGGGGCGGGGTGCGCGCAGGATAGGGTAAGAGCGCGTACCAAACTGAGTCAGCGTCACCGCGCCCAGACCAATCATCGCCAGTACCCAGCCGCCAAAGGTGATAATAAAGCCACCGGGCAGTAGGGCCAGCACCCCCAGTGTCAGCGTCAGCAGAGCGGTACTAAAGGCGGTCACGAGAGGTTGGCTGCGCGTCTGCAAATTGAAGCTGGTAGCCACGCGCTCGGCCAGCAGATGACCCACACCAATCCAGCCCAGTAGCAGTCCGGCCCCTAGCCCCACCGCCAGGGCAAACATAATGGGAAAGCCAAGCAGACCAATACAGACTAAGGTCAGGATGACAGAAATAGGCAGCAGCAGCAGGATGATGGAAGGAACGGCAACGGCCGTTAAGACGCCTATCAACCCGCTGGCCCCCGGCTTCTGGCGCAGGGCACGAGTGGTTCGATCCACCTGCTCTGGCAGCAGAGCCACGGCCACAAAGGCCAAAAAGCCCATCAGTAGACTGTTGCCCGCTACACGCGCCAGGCTACCCAAAAAGGACCACGCGCTGCCCGGCTGGCGGGGCATGGTGTCTTGCATATCGCGCAGGGTTTGCGCCTGGAAGATGCCGGCCGGCAGGTTTGGTAACAACGTATCCAGGTTGGCTACCCGGGTACAGCCCAGACCGTTCGTAGTCTCGTCAACAATGTTGCCGTTGAGCAGGACGCAGTCGCCGCTGACAGCGGCCGTTTCGCCGGCCGTTATGTTGCCGCTAAATAGCACAATGTCACCGTTGATACGGCCGTTTAGCGTTAGATCACCCCTGAACAAGACCACATCCCCATTAACCACTGCGTCTTCCGCCACTTCCAGATGGCCGCTTAACAAAACAATGTCATTGTTGACGCGCTCGCCGCTCTCTACCAGCGTGCGGTTGGTGTGGTCTGGTGTGGTTGAGGCCCAGGCCACGCCCGTGGATAAAGCGAATAACCCTATCACCAACAGTAAAAGCAAGAATGTTCGGCTGATTCGTTTCATCTTTTTACTCCCCGACAACAGATTGGCGCACCAGTTGCCGATAGAGACCGCTCCATAAGAAAATGGTGCCAATCATGATAAGCAGTAAGCCGGTAACGGCCGACTGTTCCACCAAAGCCTGACCCAGGCCCAATAGCAGCGCGTTTAGCACAGTGGCCAAGAGCTGGCCCAGACTGACCAGCGGCTGCCAGATAAGCCCCAACAGGTCAAGGTTGAGTACGGCTGGTATGGCCTGCTGCACCAGCCAGGCCCCGGCCAATAATGGCAGCAGCCCGCTAAGAAGCAGCGCGGTATACATCAGGCCCAGCAGCCAGACGCGGTAGCGGCGGTTGGGTAGTTTGGCCAGCGTGCGTTGGGTGAATCCTGCCGCCGGACTCAACATCGGTGCCTGATGCAGCAGCCGGTCAATGGCCACCAGTGCGTGCCACTCGCGGCGACATGCCGCACAATCGGTCAGATGCAAATCCAGCAGCACCCGATTGTCCACGCTCAATTCGCCATCTAAGGCTTCCATCATCAAGGCATAATACCTTTCGTGTTCCATAGTTGCTTCCTCTTCGTCCATTGTCGGCAGTTGGTTATCCAACTAGCGTTTGCCGACTACTATTCAACACTACGCATAAACCCCACTTTCCGTTTCAACACCAATGCCCATTTCTAAGCCAGTTTCGGCTAATTGACGCCGTGCCCGAAAAAGTCGAGACTTAATGGCACTGACGGTGGTGTCCATTGTTTCGGCGATTTCTTCATAAGACATTTCATACCAATAGCGTAGCACAACGGCCTGCCGGTAATCTTCGGGCAGCGTTTGTAGAAGCTGCTGCACCATTTCTTCTCGCTCGCCAATAACCGCCTGCGCTTCAGGCCCCTCGATGCGGTCTGATTGCAGGGCGGGATGAGCCGGTAGTGGTTCGTCAATAGAAAGCAGCAGTGCCCGCCGTTTGCGAATCAGATCAATGCAATAATTTGAGGTGATAGATAGAATCCAGGTGCTAAATTTGTGGTCGGGGTTATACATGTGGAGTTTGGTATAGGCACGGATAAATACCTCTTGGGCAGCTTCTTCAGCTTCGCCAGAGTTGTTCAGCATCCGGTAGGCAAGATTATAGACTGGCCTTTGGTACGCATCCACCAGGCAACCAAAGGCTGTTTTGTCGCCTTTTATGGCTCGTTCTAGCCACAACTCTTCATTGTGATCCACTACCAACTCTCCTATACTCAGCCTTCACTACGCATTATACCAGCGAAAGTTGCGCTGGTTTGTAGCAAATGTAACGCTTGCTTATCATGGTCGGACCAAAAGTGACAGTTGCCCTGCGCTATCGCTCTGTTTTATAATGACCTACATTTTGGGGCAGGCAGAAGTGAAAACTGTGCCCGGCCCTGGTGCAGAGAAAGTCGTACAAAGGAGTCGAGTACGCTGGGCAAGGCGATTATTAGTCTATGAATAAGAACGAGCAAAAACCATTACCTTCCACGTTGTACACAGAAGAATATTTTCTCACGGCCTGTGAGGGTTATGATGAGTTCATCCAATCGGAAGGGGAGCATTTATCGCGGCGGCTGCGAGATGCCTTTGCCGTGGCCGATGTGCGGCCAGGTATGCGTGTCCTGGATGTGGGCTGTGGTCGGGGCGAGATTTTGCGCCACTGTATGGAGCGCGATATTGAGGTTTATGGTATTGATTATGCGGAAGTCGCTACGCAAATGAGTCAGGCGGTTATGACGCGCCTATGGCAAGAAAAAACGCCCGCTGCCCGTGCCGGGGTGTGTCGGGCTGACGCCAAGCGGCTGCCCTTTCCTACCGGTTATTTTGATCGCGTGTTGATGTTTGACGTAGTGGAGCATTTGCATCCCTGGGAGCTGCATGAAGCGATGATGGAGGTGGGGCGGGTAATGAGGGATAACGGCCGTTTTATCATCCATACCGCTCCCAACCGCTGGTACGACCAGTATGCTTATCCCTGGGTGCGTCGCGTGCGTACGCTGATGGGTCAGGGCAGCCTGTATCCCAAAGATCCCCGCGCCATTACGCCTGTCAATCAGGATGTCCACGTTAACGAACAGGACATTCTGAGCATGAACCGTGCCCTCAAGCAGGCGGGGTTCAAGGGTAAAGTCTGGCTTGACTCGCCGCCCCAGAATCGGGATGAAACGGCCGTAATGGCGGCCCTGCGCCGCATTGCTTTTGGCTTACCGCCCTTTCGCTGGTTCTTTGAGCGTGAGGTGTTTGCCGTGGCGGAGAAGGTGCGGGGGTAGTTGGGTGGTCGGGTGGTCGAGTAGTCGGGTGGTCGGGTAGTCTGGTAGTCTGGTGGTCGTTAGTTGTTTGTCGATGGTGTGAGGGGTTGGGGGACAACGGCCGTTTCTGCATAAGGCCCCAGTTTCAACGCCTCAAAGTAATTGTTGACCAGCAAGCCATTGTAGGCAAAGAGAGCGTGTCCTGATGTGCCCGCCTGGCGGGAAATGGTGATGCGGGCCTCAATTTCGTCAAACGTGCAGTAACCCGTGCCAATGCCCGGTATGACAAAACGGCCGTGACTGTCCGCCTCAAAATCTGCTACCAGTGTCGCAAACTTGTCCTGAGACCAAAAACTGTTGTCAGGGCAATTAAACGTGGCCGGATAAATCATGGGAGCGATGGCGTCTATATAGCCACCGGCCAGCCAGGCTTTTGAATCCTGATAATAATCATGATAGCCTTGTCGTGCCCATTGTCCCCAACCCCATTCCGGCCTTTCAATATGAATGGGCCAGACGGCAGCCGATACCCACAAATCAGGGTCCAGTGACTTAACGGCCGTGTAGATTTTGTCTACTGTGCCATTGACCTGTGCCCGCTGCCAGTTAGCGTAAGAAGGTTGGTTGGAGCAGGCAGCCCCAAATCGCGCCGCGCTGACCGGGTCGCAGGAAGTGTCCGGACCAGCGTAACGAATGTGGTCCAGATGCAATCCGTCAATGTCGTAGCGCGTGACCAGATCGGTAGCTACGGCCAGCAGATGGTCATCCATAAAAACCGAGGCAGGCGTGGCGTACTGGTAGGGTGTACAAAGCTGTTGCCCGATCGCGTTCCACTGCATCCCATTCAGCTTGTTGCCGGTCTGCCCGTAATGGTCTCGCAGCCGGTAATAGAAGTGCTGGGGTTGGGCGGCCGGATCCGGCAAAACGGTGCAGCCGGTCCATACCGGGTAGACGTTGAGGTAAGCGTGAACTTGCAGGCCACGCGCCTGGGACTGCTGAATCAGGTAGGCCAATGGGTCCCAATACGGGCTGGGTGGCTGGCCCAGATTTTGACCGCTGACGCGGACGGCCCACGGTTCTAATGGTGAATCGTAGTAGGCGTCGGCCGTGCCCCGCACCTGAAATAACAACACATTGAAGCCGGCTTCGGCCGCATTATGCACAATCTCATCAATCTTGGCCGGGTTAGCCGGTTGGGCAAACGTGGTCCAATCAAAGCGGCTAACCCACAGTCCGCGAAACTCAACCATCGGCTCTGGCGGTGGGTCCGGTTGGGTCACAAAAGGCAGGTAAACCACAAAAAGCAAAGGAACGACCAGGAGAAGAAGTTTTGTCATGGGGTTAGCAAAGAATTCGTGTTCATGAGAAATTGCGAATTCTTGTGGCGTCAGGGTTGGCGCGTCACCTGCTGCGTTTTTCTTTGGGGTAGCAGAACAGTAAAGGTTGCGCCGCCCGTAGCATTGTTTTCGGCCCAGATACGGCCATTATGCTGGTGGACGATTTCACGGGCAATCGTAAGGCCCAGTCCGCTCCCCGTCGTGTTGGTACGTGGCTGGGTCGTAAAGAACGGCTCAAAAATCTGGTAAAGGGCCTGGGGCGGAATCCCGTGACCGCTATCGCTTACCGACAGGCCGTAATAAGTAGACCATTTCTGTGTGGCCGGGTCCGGACCGTTACCGTTAGCCAGTGGCTCGCTGTCTGTGGTCATTGACCACGTTTTGATACGGATGACGCCTCCCTGAGGTTGCATGGCGTTACGCGCATTGATCAACAAGTTGATGGCCACCTGAATCATGCGGTCATGGTCACATAAAATCGATTTCAGGTCAGGGTCGAGGCTTTGCTCAATTGTGATGTTATCCTCTTTGCGGAACTGTTGTTCCACCAGTTGTAACGCTTCCTGAACGATCATGTTCAGGTCGGTCACGGCCATCTGGTTCTGACTTCTATAGGTATAGTTGCGCAGCGTCTCCACGATACGGATGCAGCGCCGGGCGCTCTGCTCGATCATGTCGATGTAGCGACGCAACTGATCGACACTTAACTCATCATTCTGCAATTCGTGGTACAGATTGCTGCAGGTATTGGTGATAATGCTGAGGGGATTGGTAATTTCGTGGGCTACGCTGCTGGTCATTGTGCCCACAGCCGCCAGCCGCTGCGTGTGGATGAGGGCCTGCGTGAAGTCGGCTTCAGGACGTAGATCAGCGATGGCAATAAGCTGGCCTTGGGAGGGTAACTGGGGCAGGGGAATGAGTGATAGCTCAACGGGAATCAAACGGCCGTCTTTATGAAGCAGTTTTGTCTCTCCGGTGGCGTGGTGATGATTGCTCTGGGGCTGCACCACCTGATAGGCCAGCCCGATTAACTGCCCTGCGTCGTATCCCAGCAGCCGCTCGGTAGCTCGATTGGCATAGGTGATTTGATGTTGGTCATTGATCAGAAGTAGCCCTGCGGCTTTATGCTGCCCTGGGTAATGGTCGAACTGCACTAAATCCGCGGCCTTGGCTTCATGATTCATGGTTAGCGTAAGCATACGTCAGCCAGTTCTTTGCGTCCGTATGTGAGCCGTAAAATCAACGTGAAGAGGTCGTTAACGGTAGTTGGGTGGTCAGGTAGTCGAGTGGTCGGGTAGTCGGGTGGTCCAGTGGTCAGGTAGTCGGGTGGTCTGATAGTCGAGTAGTCGGGTGATCTCGTGGTTGAGTGGTTGATTAGCGTATACGGCCGTAGACACTGCCAATCGCCTGCTGTCCGTCCGGGGATTGCAGCCAGGCCAGAAAGTGGCGTAGCTGGCCTTCCGGTTCGTCGGGGCTGTGGTGCAGGTAGTAGAGTGGGGCGGTGAGCGGGTAGCGCTGGCTGCCCACCTCGTTGCGTGTGGGGGGAATGTCGTCGATGGCCAGCAGCTTGACCGGTGCGGTGCTGCTGTTGCCCATCAGACTGTAGCCAATGGCCTGGGGATTGTCGGCCACGGCCGTTAACAGGCTTTCATCGCTGCTGGCAATGGTGGCGTTAATGTCCAGCCGCTGTTCGGCCATGACCCGCTGGTTGAGCAGGGTGCGCGTACCGGCTCCGCTCTCGCGGCTTATCAGTTGAATCGGCTGGTCTGGCCCGCCTACAGCCGACCAGTTGTTGATACGGCCGTTAAACACTGCCTGCACCTCACCCCGCGTCAACGACGACACCGGGTTGTTAGGATGGACCACTATGACTAGCCCATCCAGGGCCACCGGGTTGAACCAGTTGCTGTTGCCTGCCGGAATGTGGTGCAGCAGCAGCCCATCCAGTTGGCCCGCCCGCAGGTCGGCCAGCAGCACCGCCTGGTTGCCCGCCACAAACTCGACGAAAACGCCGTCCGCTTCATAGGCTGCGGTTGCCAACTCGGCCAGGCTGGTCGCGCTGCTAACGACACCTAGACGGATAACGGCCGTTTCCCCCACCGGCGTGACGGGCGGCGGCGGCAGCGGGTCAGCCTCACGCCCACAGCCCAACAGCAGCAGAAGGCAAAGGAGCAAAGTGGCGAAGTGGCGAAGTGGCGCGGTAGTGTGCCACCTCGCCACTTCGCCACTCCGCCACTCCGCTACCCCGCTACCGGGCCACATGCTCATAATGGCTCAAAAACTCGGCCGCAAAATCGGCAAACTGTTCGGCAGCGATGGCCGTCCGCATTTGGGCCATCAGGTCGAGCAAAAAGTGGACGTTGTGGGTCGTCAGCAGCATATGGCCCAAAATCTCGTTGGCCTTGACCAGATGGCGCAGGTAGGCACGGGAAAAATGGGTGCAGGTATAGCAGGCGCAGCCTTCAGCCAGCGGGGCTGCATCGCGCTCAAAGCGAGCGTTGCGCATATTGAGCCGACCGCCCTTAACAAAAGCCGACCCATGCCGTGCCAGCCGCGTGGGCAGCACACAGTCAAAGATGTCGATGCCCCGCGCCACACCATTGACCAAATCTTCTGGCGTGCCCACGCCCATGAGGTAGCGGGGCTTATGGCGCGGCAGAATGGGGTCTAGCACGTCGAGCATGGCAACCATATCCCCCTTGCTTTCGCCGACGGCCAGGCCGCCAATAGCGTAGCCGGGCAGATCGAGCTGCATGAGGAATTCGGCGCTTTGCTGGCGTAAATCGGGGAAAATCCCGCCCTGGACAATACCGAAGAGGGCCTGGTCGCCCCGCGTCTTGGCGGCCAGGCAGCGTTCGGCCCAGGGATGGGTGCGCGTAAGCGACTGGCGCACGTAATCGTAGTCATCAGGCGGGGGGCACTCATCAAACATCATGATGATGTCGGCCCCCAGGTGTTCCTGAATGGCGATGCTGTTTTCAGGCGTAAAGCGGTGGTACGAGCCGTCGATGTGGCTTTGGAAGGTAACGCCGTCGGCGTCGATGGTGCGGGTGTCGCTGAGGCTGAATACCTGGAAGCCGCCGCTGTCGGTCAGGATGGGGCCGTGCCACTGCATGAACTGGTGCAAGCCGCCTAAATCCCGTATTAGCTCAGCACCAGGCCGCAGGTAGAGGTGGTAGGTGTTGCTGAGGATGAGGTTTGCGCCCAGTTCGGTCAGGTCGCTAGGGCGCAGGGCTTTGACAGTGGCCTGGGTGCCGACCGGGGCGAAAACGGGGGTGGGGATAATGCCGTGGGGGGTGTGAAAACGGCCGTTGCGTGCCCCGATTGCCCGTTCCGGCCCATCCAGTTCAAAGGTAAAGTCAAAAACCATAGGGCAGAATTATAACAAGCCAGACCAGAGTTGACACGTTTACTAAACGTGTCAACTCTCGTTTCAGTCTGTTTGACGCGGTTGTTACGCCCATGCTATACTGCTCCGCTGACTATTTGCAGCAGGATCGAAGGATAGCCCACGTCCCGAAGGATGGCCGATGTCCCTATCTGAGCGCAATCACAGCTATCTGACACGCAGCGTAGTATTGGCTTTGGCCCTGCTCGGATTTACGGCCGTTGCCACCTATAATGCCTGGCTGTCAGACGACGCCTATATCACCTTTCGCAGCGTCGATAACTTTGTCAACGGTTATGGGCTGACCTGGAACACGGCCGAACGGGTGCAGGCTTATACCCATCCTCTCTGGTTCTTCTTGCTGGCGGCTGGCCAGTTTCTCACCGGCGAGATTTACTTCACCAGTTTGGCACTGTCGCTGCTTGTTTCGGCTGTGGCCATAACCATGTTTGGCTGGCGGCTGGCTTCGGGGGTAGAAACGGCCGTGTTCGGCATCACCCTCCTTACCCTCTCCCACGCCTTCATCGACTACACCACCTCCGGCCTGGAAAATCCGCTCACCCATCTGCTGTTGGTTCTCTTTCTAATTGTTTATCTACGCCAGCCAGCCGCAGAAACCGGGCTTTTGTCAACTGATAAGTCGCCGTTGCCCG
>SLGK01000117.1 GCA_007123775.1 Anaerolineae bacterium
GTGGCGAGTGGCGAGTGGCGAGTTGCGAGTGGCGTGGAAAAGTCTAACTTTGTTACCTCGCCACTGCGCCACCTCGCCACCTCGCTACCCTCGCTCAAAGTAGCGCTCAAGCCGCAGCAGCAACCAGTTCAGGGCAAAGGCCAGCAGCGCCACCCCAATTGACCCGGCCACAATTTTGTCATACCGATTTTGGGCAATGCCGTCGAACAGAAGCGTGCCCAGACCCCCGGCCCCAAATTTAGCCCCGATGGTGGCGATAGCCACCGAGACCACGGCCGCTACCCGCACCCCGGCCAGAATCACCGGCATCGCCAGTGGCAGTTGCACCCGGCTCCAGCGCTGCCAGCCATTCATCCCCATACCGGTGGCCGCTTCCAGAATGGGAGCCGGTACGCTTTTTAAGCCGGCCACCATGTTGCGGGCCAGAATAATCTGGCTGTAAAGAACCAGGGCCACAATAACCGAGGTCTGATTCAGGCCAAATATGGGTAACAGCAGAATCAGCATGGCAATGCTGGGAATGGTATAGATACCACCCAACAAAGCCAGCATAATGGTTGCCAGTCGTCCATAGCGTACCAGCAGCAAACTGAGCGGCAGGGCGATAGCCACCGCGATCAGCAGGGCCATGCCGGTCATGTAAAGATGGACACCGGCCAGGCGTAGCATGATGTCGGGGTTATTGAGGAAGTAGGCCATCGCTTATTTTTTCCCGGCGGCGTTTTGAATGGCCGCCAGCGAGATTTCACCGACCGGCTGCCCGTCCGCCACCACCGTCAAAGAGGCGGCATTAGAGGCCAGCAGCAGGGAAAGGGCACGGCGGAGCGAATCATCCCGGTTGATGGTAGGCTTTGGCTCGACGGATGCGGGAACGGCCGTTGGCGAAAATACCGTTGACGGCTCTGTCGTTGATGGCCTTGCCATTAGGGGCGTCATGGCAGCCTCTGCCCGAATTAGCCCTAACCGGCGCACCATGTCGCCGGCACCAATCAAGTTATAGACAAACTGGTTGGCGGGATGGCTCAAAATCTGGAAAGGGGTGTCATACTGCACAATTTCGCCAGCCCGCATGATAACGATCTTGTCGGCCAGCCGCAGGGCCTCTTCCACGTCGTGGGTGACAAAGAGGATGGTTTTTTTTAGCTTACGCTGGAGCTGCAGTAGTTCATCCTGTAAGCCAGTGCGGGTGATGGCGTCGATAGCGCCAAACGGCTCATCCATCAGAATGACGCCCGGATCACCGGCCAGGGCGCGGGCCACGCCTACCCGCTGCCGCTGCCCGCCTGATAGTTGTGACGGATACCGATGGCGGTATTCGTCCGGGGGTAGATCGATCAGGGTCAACAATTCGTCCACGCGCACGGCCGTTTTTTCCTTATCCCATTTTAGCAAGGACGGTACAATGGCCACGTTTTGGGCCACCGTCATGTGGGGAAAGAGGCCCACCTGCTGAATCACATACCCGATCTGGCGGCGCAGGTGGGTCGCATTCATCTGCCGAATCTCTTGATCACCTACATAGATTTGGCCCCCTGTTGGCTCGACAAGCCGGTTGACCATTTTCAGCAGGGTGGTTTTGCCGCAGCCTGACGGCCCCAGCAGCACCACAAAGCTGCCCTGCGCGACGGTAAAGCTGACCTCATCGACAGACGGCCGTACCGTGCCATTGTACTGCTTGACCACATTCTGAAAGCGAATTGCACTCATGAAAAATAATGGAAACGTGATGGGTAAAACCCATCACGTTATTCTCTACTCAATCAAGCCCTGCGAAACCAGGAAATCACGGGCCACGTCGGCCGGTTCACGCCCTTCGCCGCTCACTTCGTTGTTGAGGCGCTGCATCGTATCATCGGTTAGCAGCGGGGCCAGCGAGTTGAGCAGGTTGGCCAGTTCCGGGTTGGCATCCAGCGTGGCCTGGCGCACCACCGGCGCGACCTGGTAGGGTGGGTAGAGGCCCTGGTCGTCGATGAGCGACAGCAGGTCGAAGGCGGCCAGTTCGCCGTCGGTACCAAAGGCAACCACCACGTCCGCTTCGCCGCTCTGAATGGCCTGGTAGCGCAGGCCGGGATCAACGGTAATAAAGTTGCGGAAAGTGAAGTCGCCGTAGACTTCGCGCAGGCCGGGCAGGCCGTCTTCGCGCTCGGCAAATTCGGGCGGGCCGATGAGGACCAATTGGTCGGCATTGGCCACCATGTCAGAGAAGGTGGCAATACCCAACTCGGCCGCCCGCGCTCTGGTCATGGCCAGGGCCTGGGTGTTGTTCATCGGGGCCGGGTCTAGCCAGACCAGTGAGAATTGCTCGGCATAGGCATCACGAACGGTGTTGTAAACGGCCGTTTCATCGCTCATCACCCCCAGGCCCAGCACGGTTAATAAACCGGTCCCCGTATACTCCGGGTAGAGGTCAATCTCACCATTGAGGAGCGCTTGATGGGCTACCGGCGTGCCGCCCAGATTGAGGCGACGAGTCACTGTGTAGCCCGCATCTTCCAGCAGTTGGGCATACATCTCACCCAGAATAAACTGCTCGGTGAAATCCTTAGAAGCAACAACCACGCGATTCTCATCATCATCAGTCGCGCCACAGGCTGTCAGAAATGCGGCCAGGAAAACGGCCGTTAGCAGTAATAAGATATGTTTTTTGTACATTAGATTCTCCTTTGGACTCCAGAACATAAGGTCCGTCAAGAAGGCGGCTGCAACCATTTTTGCAGCCAACCCAACAACAGGTCCGCACCCAAAGCCAGCAGCGCCACGGGAATAGCCCCCACCAGCAGGATAGCGATGTCAAACAGGGCAAAGCCGCGCACCACAAACAGCCCCAGGCCACCCACGCCAATAAAGGCCGCTAAGGTAGCACTGGCGATCACTTCGACCGTGGCCGTGCGCACACCGGCCACTACCACCGGCAGCGCCAGCGGGGTCTCGACTCGCCAGAGTACCTGCCAGCCGGTCATACCCATACCGTTGGCTGCTTCACGCACGGCTGGTTCAATGGTACGATAGGCGGCGTCAGTGTTAATCAAAATAGGGGGAAAAGCCAAAATAGTCAGGGCAATAATAGCCGATGTGTTCGACAAACCAAAATAGGGGATGGCCAGAAAAAGGACGGCAATGCTGGGAATAACGCGGAAGGTGTTAAACAGGTTGATAATAGTCAGCGCGGCCAGCCGGGATCGGGCCGTCCAAACGCCGAGCGGTACGCTGATAGCCAGACTGATAGCCAGCGACACCAGCACCAGAAAAAGATGGTCGTTGAAAGCAATCACTAATTCATCGGTGCGGTTTTGGGCATATAGCAGGGTGCGGTTCAATAGGTCGAGCATTATTGAGCAAGTATAAAGGTTAGATAACGATTTTGTCAATGTTTTATCAAGAAATCAAACGGGCAGCTTAGGCAATCAATTAGCAGGCTTTACACAGTTTGTTACATAGGGTAGAGTAGTAGGCAAAAGACAGCAGACTTTAGAAGTTTAACGCTTTGAGGGACACTAAGAAATGGACACCTTTTTTAATATTGGTGGCTGGGAACTTCTCGTTATTTTGTTGATAGCTGGCATCGTGATGGGGCCGAAACGGATTCGGGATATTGCCCATTGGCTGGGTAAGACGTCCGTCCAACTGCGGCAGATTTCACAGAGCTTTATGCGCCAACTCAACGCAGAACTAGATGCGGTAGATAGTGGCGAAATGCGGGCAGCCATGCAGGATGTTAAAGATTTGCAGCGGCAGATGCAAGAGCTGCGTCAGGAAATGGCCGGTGTAGTTATGGGGACCGTTGATAGCGGCCGAGACGCGCTTCGTGAAGGTCATACTGTAGTGGAGAATAGCATTGCGCCACCAGCCAATGATAGACAACCGACCACAAAACCGCGGACGCCGATTGCTGCCAACAATGGTCGCAGCAATGGGTTGCCCAAGTTGGTTGAAGTGCCTGACGATCCGGAGTAACGTTGGTCCAGTGAAGGCTCGATTTTAGCCGCTTATGGCTTTGCGATTCTTATTGATCCTGGCGCTGGCGTTTCTGGCGGCGTGCAACAGTACACCGCCGCTGCCAGATGATACCTCTCCGCCGCCCACGCCATCCCCAACGGCCGAATTGGGCGTTTCGTTTGTGACACGGGCCGCGCCTCAGGCGGTGGTAGTCGAGACAACCCCTACGCCGCTGCCCACAGCGACCCCCACGGCCACTCCTACCCCCATCCTGTATGAAATTGAGGCGGGTGATACCCTGTTGGGCATTGCCATTGCCCGCCGTACGACCGTTGACGAGATCCGCAGCCTGAACCCCGACGTGCGCCCGGAGGCGCTGCAAATCGGGCAAATGATTGAACTGCCGCCGCCAGCAACGGCCGTTGCCCAAATGGCCGCCAATACCCCGGTTCCGCTCCAGGTACGGGTCAAACAGGTCGACGCTTACCTGACGCCGGTGGGCAGTTTGTGGCTGCTGGGCGAAGTCATCAATGACGGAGAGGTGGCCGCCGAGAATGTACGGGTTGAGGTCTGGCTGACGGCCGCAGACGGTACGCCGTTAACGGCCGTTTCCGGTTGGGTAGCGGCTCCCATTATTCCGGCGAGTGGGGTGGCCCCCTTTGCCCTGCTGGTCAATGAACCACCGGCTGACTTTGAGTACCCTGTGGTGGCTGTGGTTGGCGGCCAATCGGTGGTAGACTTGGGCACCCGCTCGTTGAGCGTGACTGTTGTTGAACAGGAGTTGGCGGTTGACGGGAGTGTAGCGGTGGTCAACGGCCGTATTCAAAACACCAGTGAGACCGCGCTGGAACAGGTTTTACTCATTGCTACGCTGTACGACGCTCAAGGCCGCGTCAGCGGTTTGCAGCAGCTCGATATGGTTGGCCCTTTGTCCCCGGCAGAAACGGCCGTTTTTGAATTCAGCGCCGCCCCGCCCGGTGGTGAGGTGGTTGAGGTGCGCTTGTTGGCTCAGGCAGTGGTCAGTAGACAGTAGTCAGTAGTCAGTATGTTTCGTTACCGTTTAGTTCGCTTTTTACTCAAGCTGGTTCAGATGACCATCTCACGATTGGTGGTCAACGGCCGTGACCACATTCCCGCGTCTGGTCCCTACATTGTGGCTGTCAACCACATGAGCGTGGCCGATACGCCTATTCTGCTAATCAGCTTTCCCATTATCAAGTGGCGCTTCTTTGCCGGAGAAAAGTGGCGTTCACACTGGCTCTATGGCCCGATCATGAGCTGGTTGGGGGCGGTTTACATCGATCGGGGCGCGGTGGACCGGGCGGCCTTAAAAGAAGCGTTGGCTGCGCTGGTGGCTGGTCACGTTTTTGGCCTGGCCCCCGAAGGTTCGCGCAGCAAGGTGGGTTATATGCAAGAAGCACGTGGTGGTGTAGCCTACCTGGCCAGCCGCGCTAACGTACCCATCTTGCCTGTTGGTCTGGTCAACACCGACGTTTTGTTTGCCAACACCAAACGCCTGCGCCGCACCCAGTTAGTGGCCAATATTGGGCCTGCTTTTACCCTGCCCGATCTGGGTCGCCGTCCGCGGGCGCAGGATATGGAAGCTTACACCCATTACATCATGATCCGGATAGCGGCGCAGCTACCACCTCGCTATCATGGCATCTATGCCGACAGCCCGGCGCTGGCTGCTCTTTTAGCGGGGGAAGATCCCTGGCCTTGTTGCCAGCAGGTTGCCGAGCGGCCGTAACCTCAGCGCTTAACCCGCATCGGCCAGGCACCGGCCTTACGGCTCAGATAGTCATCTCGTTTGCGGGCAAAGTCGGGGTCAAGCTGGGACAACGGCCGTATCGCCCCCTTAGCCACCACCACATCCGGATCAATGGCCCGTAGCTTGGTGCTGACCCAAAAGGTAGGGTTGGCCTCATCCCACTCAAATTTGGTATCCACAGTGACCAGCGACAGCCATTCTTGCAGCGTCTCATCCTGCCCGGCCCGCAGCGTTTGCCATAAGCGGGCGTCGGTTGACCAGAAATCGGCTGTCGTGATCAGGTCGACCTCCAGCGCCCGCTTGATGGCCTGCGCCGTCAACTCATACAGCCCCACCTCCCGAAAATTGGCCCAGCTTTTGTCGTCGGCAGCCATAAATGTATCCCCTAACCAGCGGGCCACGTCACGGTCGGTGACGGCCAGGCGTGGTCCTTCGTCGGTGGTGGCAACGGTAAGATGGGCCAACACCCGGTCTACGTCGGCCTGGCTGGCCAGCCCCAGATCGCGGCTGTCGCGCAAGAAATAGTCGAGCCGGTCGGCGCAGAGGCGGGGCGATGGCTGCTCTAGTAGAGGAAAGTTTGCTTCGTCGAGCAGCCATTGCCAGTCATAACCGTAACGACTAAGAATGTCAGGAACGGCCGTTTTGGCCACATATGCCTGTTTCATCTTGTCGTGGTAACTCTGCCCATCATGGTCATCTACCACGTAATCCATGACGTGGCTAAAGGCTGTGTGGCTCACGTCGTGGAGCAGGGCGGCAATTTGCTCTGCCAGCCCGCCACCCATGCGTGCCACCAGCAGCATGACGCCCACTGAATGGTCCAGACGACTGACCGGCGATGTCAGCCCAATGAGGCCCGTGATGCCGTGTTGCAGCACCTGCCCCAGTCTTTGCATTGCTTCTGTTGCCAGTAACTCAAGTAAAACCTGGTCTGTTATTTCTGCCGGACCGTATATCGGATCGTGAAAGTGCATCTGTTCTCCCCAGCCGGGTGTCGGTTGATGGCGCACGGTTGACCGCTGACTTTTATGAAACATCGACGACCGATTACCGTTTACCAATCTAATTTGCTATTATTACCCTCAATGATACGACAACGACTTGTTCTGATCATCTTTAGTTGTGTGCTAATAGCCGGTTGCCGGGCAGACCAGGCGATGTTGACAACGCCCACCCCTTTTCCCACGCCAACGGCCGTATTGCCGATTGGCAGCGGTGGGGTGCAGATTGTGACCCTGGCTGAGCTAATGGCCGAGCCGACCCTGTATCAGAACCAACGAATCGAAGTCACCGGCCAATTTACGCGGCTGCCGCGGCAGGTGTGTGGCAGCCTGGTCACGACTTATCGTTTGCCGGCTTCCTTTAGCCTGCGCGATGGTGACGTCACTCTTTATGGGGCCGGGTTGGGTGCCGGCCGGGAAATAGCCCCCGAAGGGTTAACGATGACGATAAACGGCCGTTTGCTACCCTGGATTGGCCCGGTCGGCTGTGGCAAACGAGCGACCATCCAGGAAATCTGGTATATCGAAACCAGCCGTGTCGTATCCCCACGGCCGTTGACCAGTGCTACCCTGACTCCGGAGGCATTCATTGCCGACGTGAACGGCCTGGAATCGCCCACGCCGACAGTCGATGAGTTTGACTTGCCCCCGACCATGACACCTACGCCGGAGCCTGATCGACCGGATGTGACGCCATCGCCTTCACCATCACCAACCGCAACTTTGACGCCAACACCTGACACCGAAGATGATGAGGATGAAACTTTGGACGAAACGCCAACACCAACCCCAACCGGAGATTTTGAGACGGCGTTTCAGGGGGAGCTGGCGTCTGGCGATCTGGTTGGCGGGCGATTGACCTTGAACGAGATACATGAGTGGCGTTTCGCTATTCGCGCCTCAGATATATTGACCGTTAGTGCGATTGCCGACCAGGGCAATCTGGTATTGCGCCTTTATGACGAGTCTGGTGAACTGGTGCAAGAGCAGAATGAGGCCCCGCCGCTGGCCGTTGAGTCAATTACCGGCCTGGAACTGTCCGAACCGGGTGAGTACCGGCTGTTGGTTAGCGTTGCTGATGGACAAACGGCCGATTACCACCTTCTCTTTCTCCTTAGCGATAGCTACACGTTTGTTATGCAGGGTTTGCTCTTTCCCGAAGTAGAAGAAATGGCTGAGGTGCGGGCCGACAGTGACCATTCCTGGCATTTTGCCGCTATGGCTGGCGATACGGTGGGGATCATGGTTATTCCTCTGGATGAGATGGATGCCTATTTTCGACTGTACGATCCGGCTGGCGATCTGGTGCTAGGGGAGACAGGTCGGGGTATTTTCGTTGATGAGGAAGGGCCGGGTTTACCTGAAGAGCTGCTTATCACCCTGCCAGAGACGGGTCTGTATGCCGTTCAGGTCGGCGACATGGACTTTGAGAGTGGTGCATACATTATCGTGATCTTTTTTGACATGTAGAGCGAAAAGGGAGTAATAGATGAGTTTTTGGATAACCTTGCATGGTGAAATACGCTGGATTATTGCTTTGGTAGCGGCCGTAGCCGTGGTGCGCTTTGCGCTGGGTTGGCTGCGCACGTTGGATTACAAGAAGTTTGACCGGATATTGATGGCTGTCTACACAGGCTTTCTAGATCTGAACTTTTTGCTAGGGTTAATCTTGTTGTTTGCTTTCGGCGGTGGTTTCCCTGACGGTTTCCCCCCGCACCAAATTGAGGACGCCGTGACCATGCTCATTGAAATGGTGGAAAATGCGGTCGCCGCGTTGTTGCAAAGCTCGCATCGTATCGAACACGTGGTGACAATGTTTATTGCAATTGGTGTGGCTCACTCTGCCATTATCTGGCGCAAGTCAGATGAGGCCAACATCAAGTTCCGCAATAATTTGATTGTGGTGGTGGTTTCGTTGCTGTTTGTGTTAGTGGGCGTACTGCGGCTGCGAGGCGGTTGGGTGTGGTAGGTGAACCGAAGACGGAGGAGCGAGGACGGAAACAACTATGCTTTCCGTCCTTTGCCTTCGGTCCTCCGTCCTATGAGTTGTATAGCTCAGTGAACTTGCTTGTGACATAACTGACAAAGGGCTGGTGGCTTAACGGCCGTCCCGTCACCCGGCCAACCAGTAGGGTAGCTCCTGATTTATCGATTTTGCCACCAGAGACGGGGCAAGCGGCGCAGTTTGCCCCAGGTTGAAACGTGAGCGCGGCGCGTGAACACATCATAATCATGGGCTTCAATATCGTCCAGGATGGCGCGGTAAACATCAGCTGCCACGGCAATGGCGAAACGGCCGTCACTGGCCAGCAAGCTTATTCCCCGCCACGCCTGTTCATAAAGCCGCCGCGTCCTCTCAATCTGAAAACGCATGAAACGGCGCCAGCGAGCATCGACGATACCATTGGCTACGTCCGCTTCACTTAGCCCAAATGCCGCCAGTTCATCTAGCGGTAGATAAAACCGGCCTCGCTGCCAATCTTCGCCTACGTCGCGCAAAATGTTGGTCATTTGCAGCGCCAGCCCCAGCTTGACAGCGTAGGGAATGGCGTGTTCATTGCGAAAGCCGATAATGTGCATGCTCATCAGACCAACCGTTGAGGCGGCACCATAGCAGTAAGTAGCTAGATCAGCAAACGTTTCATAACGGGTTTGTACCAGATCTCTGGCTAATCCTTCGATAAGCTGTTCGGCATAGCGTATCGGTACGTGGAAACGATGACGCGTTGTGGCCCAGGCAACGGCCGTTAAGGAATCAGTGGGTGGATTGGCCGACAAAGAAGTGTGCTGCCACTGCTGCAACTGTTGGGCTTTCTCAGCTTCTGAAGTTGCACTATCGACAATATCGTCGGTCATGCGGCAGAAAGCATAGAGCGCACGCGCGGCGTGTCGTTTTTCACACGGCAACATGCCAGACGCTAGATGAAAAGAGCGGCTATGTTGTCTTGTTACTTCTTCACAGTGATCAAAAGCCATCTCGAGTAAATGACTGTTGGTGGTAACGACGTCGCGATTAGAGCCGTCGCATGTGAACATTGTGGCCGGGGCGGTCCTGACGCCCTCATATGCCATAGACAGAATATCTGCTTCCCAGGGTTGAATATTTGCATGTATCATTGGGCTTGTTCCTCTCTTTTCCTTTGCCGCTCAGAATTTTTAGAAAGCAAACAACGGCTTAAATGGCTAACGAAGTTTGGCTATTAGTGCTAGTTTAACGGTTTGCCCCCTTTTTGTCAAGGTTTTCTGTACAAAACATTGACATGCCTTTAGATTCTGCTAGAATGTATCTTACGTTTCATGTAATTTTCAAATCACACCAACTGCGCTGAATCAGCAGTTTCTAACGACGTTGCCAAAGTACTGGTCGAAAAGTGGTGGTTGTGTGGACAAAATCTATACAAACGTCTAACATTAGAGACAGTTGTATTAAATGTATGCAATGTATGCAATGTATACAAGGGGCATATGAATACCTGATGGTCTTAGCAGAGACAACACCAACATACAACCTGAAAGTCGTCGTTCAAGAGACGGGTATAAAACCGGATACGCTTCGCGCGTGGGAACGTCGCTATGGCCTGCCGCAGCCCGACAGGACAAGTGGTGGGCACCGCCTATATTCTCAACGAGATATCGAAACTGTTAAGTGGTTACTTACACGTCAAGATGAAGGGCTAAGTATCAGTCGGGCTATTGAATTATGGCACTCACTCGAAGAAGAGGGCCGCAATCCATTAAGTGAAATGGCTTATAATGGCGGCCAGGTGACTGGTGTGGACAACAACGTCCATATCCGTCCACCCTCGCTCAAGTCCACCACAATTGTGCAAGACTTGGATGAGGTGCGCCGTGCGTGGGTCAAAGCGTGCCTTTCCTTTGATGAAGCGGCTGCTGAACGCATAATCAAACAAGCTTTGGCCGTTTTCCCGTCAGAGGCGGTATGCCTAAATATCTTGCAGCAAGGCATAGCTGAAATTGGGGCAGACTGGTTTAACAACAAGGTAAGTGTTCAGCAAGAGCATTTTGCCTCAGCGCTGGCCATGCGCCAGCTTAACGCGTTGTTAACGGCCGCACCGCCACCGACACGTCGACAACGCATTTTGGTTACTTGCCCACCGACCGAAAACCATACGTTTTCTACTTTGCTGTTAACCTTAATGCTGCGTTATCGCGGCTGGGGCGTCGTTTATTTGGGGGCTAATGTACCTATTGCCCGGTTGGAGACAACTATTGAGCAGGTCAAGCCTCATCTGATTATTCTGACGGCTCAGCAGTTATACTCAGCCGCCATGCTTTACAATGTGGCCGAATTCCTGCAGAGTCAAGATGAGCCGATCAAATTGGCTTATGGCGGCCTTATATTCAATCACCGGCCTTCGCTGCGGCAACGCATCCCTGGCTTTTTCTTAGGGGAAACGTTTGAGGAGGCGGTTGAAGTTGTTGAGTCAATCATCAGCGGTACAGTCGAGGCCAAGCCAATCGAGCCAGTGCCGGAGCCGTACAGGGAAGCGCTGGAGCATTATCTGGCTCAGCAGGTACTCATTGACTCAACCGCCTGGGGTGAGATGAAGTCAATGCCCATTGCCTATGAGCATATAAAGAACGCCAATTACCACTTGTCACAAAACATCATCGCCGCACTGACGTTTGGCGAGGTAGACTTGCTGGATGAAGAGTTGAACTGGCTGGAAAAGCTGTTGACTAACCATGGTCTTCAAAAAAACAATATTGGCCCTTACATGGCCGTGCATCAGCGTGCGTCTCAGGCTCATCTGGATGAACGTGGCCAGCCCTTGCTCAATTGGTTAGCTGAGACAGTCGAAGCTTACGATTCGGGAAGCAAATAGTAGATGACTTATTTTGGTTTTTTGGCCATTTTTATCGGCATTCCTTTGCTTGTCTTAACAGGATTGCTCATTTTGGCCCGCCAGCGTCAGTATGAGATGCCAGAGCGTTTTCGGGGCTGGCCAGCCTGGTTGGCTGTCGTGACCCTGATCGTCATTGCTTTCACCTATACGACACCCTGGGATAACTATCTGGTGGCTACCGGGGTCTGGTGGTATGACCCAGACCTGGTAACGGGCATTATTTGGGGCTGGGTTCCTATTGAGGAGTACACTTTTTTTGTGGTGCAAACGCTGCTTGGTGGCCTTTGGTTATTGGTCTTGTTCCGCTTCTGGCCGCCCGCCGATTCTTACCCACCGCTGGATGGGCGCTGGCGGGTGTGGAGTACGGCCGTTGTTCTGCTGTTGTGGGTTGGCTCAATCATTCTTTTGGCAAGTGGCTGGCGTCCCGGTACTTATCTGGGGCTAGAGTTGGTATGGGCATTGCCGCCAATTGCCATCCAACTTGCTTTTGGTGCTGATATTCTTTGGCGTCATCGTCGCTATGTGCTGCCGTCGATTGCCATTTTGACAGTTTATCTAAGTGCAACCGATGCTCTGGCTATCTCGTCCGGAACCTGGACGATTGATCCGGAGCAATCGGTGGGTATTTATCTAGGTGGCGTATTGCCCATTGAAGAGTTTATCTTCTTTTTCCTGACCGTTACTCTGGTTATTGGTGGTATTACACTGCTGCTGGCTCAGGAGAGTCACGAACGTTTTGATGCGTTCTGGCAACATCGTTTTGGTCAGATTTCCAACCCCATTCGCCGCGTTAGCTTATAATTCAGGTATGGTTCAAGTCAGCTTGACAATTCACTGCCATAATTCATAATTTGTACTTTTATTACGGCAGCCGATAATTCCACTCCAAAATCTCTAGCAGAATATAGTCAGCCATGGCCCATAGGCCAAAGCAGGCTATCGAAATCAGAACGATGGCCAGAGCAATAGCCAGTAAGATGCAACTCTGGCCGCAGCTTGTGGCCCGATTGGGTTGAGTGGCGGCTTGTGGGGCGTCGGCAGTTGGTTGGGGGTGCGGTTGTGGGCGGGCAACGGCCGTTTCCCGCTGCCGTGGCGGTGGTGTGGTAGGTCGCTCTGGCTGCTGCTCAATGATAGTCGGCCGTTCCCGATTGGGATTGGTAGCCACTTCACCCGCCCCGGCGCAGCCATAGGCCGTGCAGCGATTGCCGTTCGCCTGCCAGCAGTGCAAATGGTGGCGTGTGCCGTCTTGAGGGCAAACAACCAGCATATCCCCTGGCGAAAGCAGTTCCTTGCACAAGGCACACTCTTCCCCTAGAAACGGGGATTGTTTGTCAATGCGGATGGAGGGGATCACGGTGGTTAAGTAGTCGGGTAGTCGGGTAGTCTTTTAGTCAGGTGGTCGATTAGTCTGGTGATTGAGTGGTTGGTGGGGCGTGAATAAACCAGTCTTTCGTAATTCCTAATTCCTAATTCGTAATTCTCTAATCGATCTTTATCTGATCCAATAGCCACTGCCACAGGCGACGGAGCAGGCTGGGACGGCGCAGTTGTTCTACCTGGCGGCGTTGTTCGTCTTTGAGTCGTTTGGTGCTGCGGCTGGGTAAACGGCCGTTGAGCGGGTGGGTCAAATCCTTATAATCAATCTTCAAAATTGGGGCCGTCTCTTCGCCGTAGAAAACATACTCGTCGTGGGTACAGCCCAAAATGGCGCACTTGCCGCCACTCTGCTCCCAGCAGGCGTGGTGGTAGAGCGTATGGCACTTGGTGCAGGCCACCGGACGCAGCGCCGACTCCGTCGTATGCCGTTCGACGGGGCTGGCGCAAATGGGACAGTGCAGGCTCAACTGGTTGGCCTCGCGGATATCCTCGTCGGTAATGCGAATCGGCGGCTGTTCTTGTTCCATAACAATCTATCTTACCAGATTTCGGCCCAGGTTGGCCATTGAAAATCGAGACGGCTGACCCTTGTGCGCTGTCGGTCCCAGCCAAAAAAGTCGGCCGAACGTGCCCGCGGGTCCAGCACCAGGGCCACGTGCCAGATTTGAGTGAAGAAGTTCTGGTGGATGAACAGATCCATCCCCGACAGAAAGATGCCAAAGCCGGGATGGGTATGGTACCAGCCAACCATGATACCCGTTTCGTCGGGGTAGCGCAGGGCCAGTTGGTCATTCATGTAGCGCCAGCTTTCCGGTGTGTAGGTGACGCTGGCCCCCTGCATGACGGTGTGCTTGGCGATGATAGTGTCGCTGATATGGACGCGGTAACGGCCGTCTGGCTGCTTTTCTGGCGGGGGGCCTACAAGGACACCGGCCACCTCCCGCGTGGGGCTGCTGAGGGCATGGGCCTGGGCGGCCCGTAGGGCCGGTTCTTCGATAAACACATCCACAGCGGCCCAGGTGAGATCATGCAACGGCCGTTTCTGCCCCGCAATACGCCCTGGCTGTGGTCCCAAGACGGGAATGGTCAGAGCGGCTTCGTCCGGGTCCGCCTCTTTCTCCTCGTAGACCGGTTCGCTGGGAGAGACGATGACCTGGGGCGTGTCGTCCACCGTTTCATCCATTTCTGCCGGGGTAGGGGTGTCGGATTCGGCCGTTTCTACTTGGGGTTCAGCGACTGTCTCTGTCGCTTCGGTGGCGACAACGGCCGTTTCCGCGACGGGCGCAGGCGGTAAAACCACGGCATAATGCTGCCAGTCGGCCGGGACGTATTCTCCTGTTTCATCCACTAGCGTCAGATCGAATTCTACCTGCTCATCCTCAGCCAGTTGGCCCAGCGTGATTGCTTCGTACGTTTCCCAAACGGCCGTTTCCCACGCTTCAGCATAGGCCCGCAGTTCGGCCAGGGTACAATCCCGTACCAACCGGGTTTGCCCCTCAACTGTCACCTCATCCGTGGGCCGCAACACCACCGTAATGGTGGCCGCGGACTCCGCCTCCGGGTGGCGGATTGTAATTATGGCAGCATACGCGGGGGGAATGTTGTCATTGTCTGTCATATTGGTTCTCTAAGAGTAGTGCGTAGTTCGTAGTGGGTAACAGTTGAGTCCCTCTACGCACTACGCCATACGCACTACGGTCCTATCTCAATCACAATCTGGCACAGACTCGTATGGGCCAGGCGGACGTTGTTATTATCAACGGCGATCAGCCGCACTTCATATAGACCTGCGGGAAAACCGCTGGTGTCCCATCGGCCCAGATTACCCAGGCTGACGTCGCGCCGCCACTGGCGCACAAGCTGCCAGTCGCTGCCGCCGTGCAGCCGCCCTTCCAGCCGATAGCTGTGAGCGTCGGGGTGACTGGCCGTGCCAATAAAGCTGACGGGTCCGGATGGGATACGACCGTTGGTCACCGGAACCAGCAGTCGCAACTTCGGGTCAGGACAGGCAGCAGCGTTATCTGTCTCGTAAGCCAGAACTGTCACGGCTTGCTGCAACGCGCCAACCTGTCGGCTCAGATTGCCCAGCCAAAGCGCCATAAACAGAAAGAATGAGAGTAGCAGGAGGCTGCCACCAACGGCCGGCCAGGGCCCGTAGTGGTCGAGCCATCCCTCACCCCATTGCTGGCTCGTTAGCTTTGCCCGTGGTGAGCGGGGACGGGCAACAGGAGGCGGCATTGCATCATAAATACCGGTTTCGCTGGCGTAGTGGGATATGGCTACCTGCCAGCCAACCACCGATTCTGGCTGCTCATCCAGTAGCTCATAAAAGCCGGGTAGTGCCGCCAGCTCCCCATTCTGCCAGCCAAAAAAACAGCCTTCGTGCCGCACCGGGTCCAGCACCAGCCCCACGTGCCAGGGTAGCGTAAAGGCGGCCGAATGCACCACGATGTCGTCGCTGGAATAAAAAACGCCCAGATCGGGATGGGTGTGAAACCAGCCCACTATATCTAATTGGGGGTAATGCTCTGCCTGGGCCTTTTGCAGCGCGGGCCATGAATCGGCCGAAAAAGTGAAATGGATCGGCCCATGATTGTCGTTGTCAGCCGCTAAAATCGCCTGAACTTCGACGAAAAGCCGTGTGCCGTGCCGATAAGCCTGACCCAACAGCACACCACCCAGCTCCCGCTCGGTATCACTTTGACTGTGCGCGTCAAGCTGGCGCAGCGCGGCCTGACTGACAATGACGCACAGGCCATCAGGCTGCTGACCGTGGAGATGGCCTTTTTTAGCCAATGGCGGCTGTTTTTGGGGCAGGCGGTAGATGGGCGCGGCCCTAGAGGAAGTTGATGTCGAGGTCATCCGCTTCCTCCTCCCCAATTTTGATCAGGTCGGCCAGAGATTGCCCTTTAAGCGGCCGGCTGTCTATTGGAAAGAGGTTGCTGTGCCGCAGTGCCCAGGCCGCCGCTTTAGAGTTCATCGGGTCTTTGGGGTCGAAGTTCTTGTATTGAATCATCTCACCCAGCGTTAGCAGCATCTCGTCCAATGTTTTGGCGGGCCACCAGGCACCAACGCAGACCGCTCCCGTCACGTGAATGTTGGGATGGAAGATGGGGGTGAGCCACTTCAACTGGGGCTGCTTGAGCGGGTACTCGGCGTGGAGGTAAAGGCTGACCTCATGGGCTTCCCGGTAAACCGGATCGCCATTTGGACGCAGCTTCTCGACCCCTTTGCAGGTGAAACGGATCAGATACCGTTCCGGCGGATCGGCTTCGGTACTGAGAATATGGACGAATTCGCTGCGGTTGACCAGATCGCGCACGCGCTCAAAATCGTTCCGCAGGCGGGTTTCACGAAAATCGAAGGACATGGTTGGATTCCGTACGTAATGCGTAAAACGTACTGCGTAGTGCGTAATTGCAGGCTTTTGCGTTTTACGCTTTACGTTTTACGGTCTACGCCCCGGCCGTTACTTCCGGGAACAAACTCAAAATATCGTCTTCCTTCACACCGGCATCGGCCAGGGATTCGTCGTCGGCCAGACGTTTGCCGGAGGAGCGATGGTCCAGCCGGTAGGTGATGGGGTTGGCCCCCTGGCTGGTGGGTAAACCCATTTTAGTCACCAGGGCCGGGATCAAGCGGCGCATGGGCACATCGTTGGGTAGTTCGACCGGTGTTTTCTTGGAACCGGTGGGGTCGTAAATGATCACTTTAATGCTTGCCATTGGTTTTAGCCTCCAAAATAAAGGTTGGTATGGTTGTCAAATCATCTATCACTACGCAGGCAAAGTGGCAAAGTTGCAGAGCAGCGAAGTTGCAGAGTGGCGAAGTGGCGGAGTGGCGAAGTGGCGAAGTACTTTGACTACCTTGCCACTTCGCCACCTCGCATCCTCGCTACTTCGCCACCTTGCCCCCTGCTGTGCTAAAATAGTGCCATGTTAAACGAAAAACAACTGATTGTCATCGGCGGCGGCCTGGCCGGGTCAGAAGCGGCCTGGCAGGCGGCTGAAGCAGGGCTGACAGTCTTATTATATGAGATGCGCCCGCAAAAAACGACACCAGCTCATGTCAGCCAGGATCTAGCGGAGTTGGTGTGCAGCAATTCGCTGGGGTCGGTGATTCCCCACAAGGCCCCCGGTTTGCTCAAGGCAGAAATGCGTGGGTTGGGGTCGCTGATATTGGATTGTGCGCAGAAAACGGCCGTTCCCGCCGGCTCTTCTTTAGCGGTTGATAGAGATGGGTTTGCGGAGTTAGTGACAACGGCCGTTGCCAACCATCGCCGCATTCAATTGATCCGCGAAGAAGTGACCGACATTCCCGACGGCCCAGCCATTATTGCCACCGGTCCGCTCACCTCCAGCCCGCTGGCCCAGGCCATTGCCCGCCTCAGCGGCCAGGAATACCTCTACTTTTACGATGCCCTCTCGCCCATTGTGGCCCATGAGAGTATAGACATGGACGTAGCCTTTCGCCAATCCCGTTATGACACGGGCGAACAGGTGGACGGCGATTACATCAACTGCCCGCTCAACAAGGAAGAGTACCAGGCTTTTTACGCGGCCCTACTGGAAGGTGAGCAGATTACGTTGAAAGAATTTGAGCGGGAAGACCCCCATTTTTTTGAGGGCTGTATGCCGATTGAGGCGATGGCCCGGCGCGGCGAGGATGCGCTGCGCTACGGCCCCATGCGGCCGGTTGGTTTGATCGATCCCCGTTCGGGTAAACGGCCGTATGCCATCGTGCAATTACGCCAGGACAACCTGGCCGGGTCGCTTTACAACATTGTCGGCTTTCAGACCAACCTGCGCTGGGGCGAACAGCGGCGGGTGCTGCGCCTCATTCCCGGCCTGGAGCAGGCCGAGTTTATGCGCTATGGCATGATGCACCGCAACACCTACATCAACGCCCCGGCCATGCTCCAGCCCACCATGCAGTATCGCGGCCGGGCCGACCTCTTTTTTGCCGGGCAGATTGTGGGCGTGGAAGGCTACGTTGGCAACGCCGGCACTGGGCTATTGGCGGGCCTGAACGCCGCCCGCCTGCTGCATGGTCGGCACCCCGTCATCCTGCCGACCAACACCATGCTCGGCGCACTTTGCCATTACGTGACCCATGCTGAGGTCAAGAACTTCCAGCCGATGAAGGCCAACTTTGGCCTCTTCCCGCCGCCGCAGCAGCAGATGGGCAAGCAGGAGCGGTACAAATGGTACAGCGAGCGTGCCTTGACCAGCCTGCGCCGTTTTGCCCGCGATTACAATTTGCCCTATGATCGGGAAGCGGCCGAAACCAACGCCCTGGTCGACGAGATTATGAGCTAGGAGATAGAGGTTAGAGATAGAGTGTAGAGATAGAGATAGAGGAAAAGCCTTACTCTAGCTCTAGCTGAACAGGAGGAATAGATGCCTAAATTGAACTTGCCGGATGCTACCGCGCTGCGGCAGCAAATTGAGAGTGGTGAGCGCACGGCCGAATCGGTTGTGACTGAATATTTAGACCGACTGGAAACCAATCATGCCCGGCTGAATGGAGCCACCCAGATTTTTCGGGAGCGGGCGCTGGAGGAGGCGCGGCAGCCGCGCCCCGGCCCGTTGTCCGGCATCCCCATTAGCGTCAAGGAGACTTTTGGCATGGCCGGGGAGACCATTACGGTTGGGTCGCAGCGGCGTGTGCCAACCTATTGCCAGGAAGATAGCCTGATTGTGCGGCGGCTGCGTGAGGCGGGGGCCATTATTATTGCCCGCAGCAATGTGCCAGAAATGGCGTTGGCGGGTGAGTCGGAAAATCTGTTGTACGGCCGTACCAACAACCCTCTCGACCCCGAACGCACCTGTGGTGGCTCCTCCGGCGGTGAAGGCGCATTGGTTGGCTCCGGCTCAACGGTCCTGGGCGTTTGCTCCGATGTCCTGGGATCAATCCGCATTCCGGCCGCCTTTTGTGGCATTGTGGGCTTTAAGCCAGCGTCGGGCGCGGTACCCGGTGCGGGCACCTGGCCCCAACTGGGCGATGCCCATACCGGTAGCTGGCTGGCGCTGGGTCCCATCACCCGCTCGGTGCGGGATGCGCGGCTGGTTTACAATGTGATTGCCTATAACCCGCTACCGGAACGCCGCTCGCCAGCGGGATTGCGCCTGATTATTCCTCAGGGTTTTGAGATGACGATTGACGCCGACTGCATTAAAGCAGCCCTGGTTGAGTCGCAAACGGTTTTGGAATTGGAAGGTATGGTGCCGGAGGAACGGCCGTTTCCTGACATCGGCGAATTGTTTGTCCACCTGCAAAAGATGGTCGTCAATGATTTTGAGCCATTGGCTTATAAAGAGTTAACCACGGCCGATGGGGAGGCGTTGTCTCTGGCGGCAGAAGTGGCCCTGCAGGCAATTGGCCAGCCGACCATTTATAGCGGCCTTTTACAGCTTTTGCTCGCGGCACCCATTATTCGGCCGCGCAACCAGGAACAGGTGGAAACGGCCGTTTTGTCTATTCTGGCCGCCCGTGGTCATTACCGGGATATGTTGGGCGACGATGGCATTCTGCTGCTGCCTACGCTAGGCAAACTGGCCCCCAAACATGGTCACATGAACCGCAGCTCGCTGCGCCCCGGGGTTGTGGGCCAGGTAACACCGCTGACTTTCCCCAACTATCTTAACCTGCCCGCCATTTCCATTCCGGCCTGGAATGACGTAGACGAAGCCACCGGCCTGCCCGCCTCCGTTATGCTCGTCTGCGCCCCCGGCGCCGAAGCCCGCTTGCTAGACGCAGCAGCGGTGCTGGAGGAGGCGATTGGCTAATGCGTGAGGCGTAAAGCGTAAAACGTAAAACGTAATGGTCGTTTTTCCGCCATACTTTGACCACCTGACCACCCGTCTACTCGACTGCTCGACTATGCGACTACTCGACTACCACACTACCAGACTACTCGACCAATGACCAACTTAACCATCCGCCAATACCAACAGCTTGTCGATGAATGGATTCAAACCATCGGTGTGCGCTATTATTCGGAGTTGACCAATACGGCCGTTCTTATGGAAGAGGTGGGCGAAGTCGCTCGCCTCATGGCTCGTCTTTACGGCGACCAGAGCTTCAAGAAATCGGACGAAGCCTACGACCTGGCCGACGAAATGGCCGACGTACTCTTTGTCCTGATCTGCCTGGCCAACCAGACCGGGGTTGATTTGACTGCCGCCATTGAGCGCAACATGGCCAAAAAGACCGGTCGCGACCGGGAAAGACACGCTAACAACCCTAAATTGCAAGAACCCTGACGGATGTTGCCAGGTAGCGTATCAGATTCGTTAGGTTATAGACATCTGTTTATGACCGGCGCAACAACCAGTTTTTAGCGCTGGATCAATTCGGATGCACGAAGCAAGTGTGATAGGCTATAATTAAACGTTGGCATGGTACAGCAAGACAATATGCGAGGCCAGTAAGCCAACATGGTGTGTGGGCCAGATGCTCACGCTCCGATAATTGAGAGGAGACATAATAGGCCGTGGCGCACCAGCAAACGGAGCGCTGGCTTCCTAGCAGGCCAGTTGCCAGCAGGGATGCTGGCGCTCCATTCACAGAGGAGTTCCCCATGGGCGCAGCGCACCACGATAAATGAAAATTATCTGCGTTTATCCGCGTTAATCTGCGTCCTAGTTTCGAAGGAGACCAATTTGTCTGCAATTCAACGAGTAACGGGTATGCAGGACGTGCTGCCCGCCGACCGCCACTACTGGGATATGATTGTTGAGCAGGCCACCGCCCTGGCCCAGCGCTACGGTTTGGAACGGTTAGACCCGCCTATAATCGAGTATACCGACTTGTTCGAGCGTGGCGTGGGCACGGCCTCTGACTTCTTCGTCAAGAAAGAGATGTATACCATCGAAGAGGAAGACGAAGCCAGCATCACCCTGCGTCCCGAATTCACCGCCGGATTTGTGCGGGCCTATATCGAAAATGGCCTCTTCAACCAGACCCAACCGGTCAGGTTGTACACCATCGGCCCTGTTTTCCGGCGCGAACGACCCCAGGCTGGTCGTTTCCGCCAGCACAGCCAGTTCAACGTTGAAATCCTGGGGGAAACCGATCCCATCGCCGACGTAGAGGTAATGCTGATCGCTATGGACCTTTACCGTTCGCTGGGCTTTAAGGGGTTGGAATTTCAGTTAAACAGCACCGGTTGCCCTGAGTGCAAACCGGCCTACGTTGAAAAATTGAAAGAGTACCTGGCCCATCACGAGGAGCAACTGGCCGACGTGGACAAAGAGCGCATCAAACGCAACGCTCTGCGCGTGCTAGACAGCAAAGAGCCGGGCATGGACCAACTGCTGGCCGGCGCTCCCCACATTGCCGACCATCTGTGCGCCGATTGTGACGACCATTTTGCCGAACTGCGCCGCACACTCGATGACCTGGACCAGCCTTATACCATCAACTTTCGGTTGGTACGCGGTATTGATTATTACACCAAGACCGTCTTTGAAGTGTGGGCCGAGGGTATCGGGGCGCAGGCGGCCGTTTGTGGTGGCGGCCGTTACGATGGGCTGGCGGAAGCGATTGGCGGCCCGGCCACGCCTGGCGTTGGCTTTGGCAGCGGCATTGAGCGTATCGTGTTGGCCCTAAAAGAAGCCGGGGTTGCGCCGCCGGCCGCACCGGTTCCGCCCGTCTTTATCACCCACTTTGGCGGCGAGACAAAAGCGGCCGCCGTACGCCTGGCCACGCAACTGCGCCGGGCCGGGATTGGTACGCTGGTTGCGTTCGCGCGCGGTAAACGCAGCATGAAAAGCCAGATGCGCGAGGCTAACCGGCGCCACGCTGAGTATGCTATAATTATTGGGGAATCGGAATTGGTGGAAGGGGCGGTGATGATACGGCCGTTACGTAGCGACGATCCCCAAACTCAGGTTCCTCTCAGCCAGATCGTGGACTGGCTGCAACAAGAACTGCAATAGGACGCAGATTTCCAGGATAAACGCAGATAAAAAAGAAAATCTGCGTCATCGGCGTTAATCTGCGTCCCATTTATCTGCATACTATGAAGCAAATCGCCGTTCTATACCATCCCAAGCTGGCGGGGGCCGAACAGTTAGCCCATGAAGTGGCCGACTGGTTGCGGGCACAAGCGGTAGCGGCCTGGGTTAGCTCGACCAATGAGGAACATGACGGCCGTTTAGCCGATGTTTCTCTCTTGGTGGTGCTGGGCGGGGATGGCTCAACCTTGCGGGCGGCGCGATTGGGCC
The DNA here is from genome assembly GCA_007123775.1 of Anaerolineae bacterium. Taxonomy (GTDB): domain Bacteria; phylum Chloroflexota; class Anaerolineae; order Promineifilales; family Promineifilaceae; genus SLGK01. Next base: position 22,184 of record SLGK01000117.1, read on the forward strand.
TGGACTACCAGATACCCGTCCTGGGCATTAACAAAGGGCGTGTGGGTTTTCTCAGCGAAGCCAATCCTGACAACTGGCAGGAGCGGCTGGGCTGCGTCCTCAGCGGCGATTACTGGCTGGAAAAGCGGCTGATGTTAGCCACTTCCCTGCGCCGCAACGGCCAAATCATTGGCACATTTGCCGCCCTGAACGATGTGGTGGTAGGGCGGGGCAAACAGGCCCGCGTTTTGCGCCTTCATTTGCGCGTAGACGGGGACCTGGTGACGACCTATACGGCCGATGGCCTGATTGTAGCCACCCCCACCGGTTCCACTGCCTATTCGATGGCTGCTGGGGGGCCGATTTTGCCGCCCCAATTGCAAAACTTTGTAATTGTGCCGGTAGCGGCTCATTTGAGCCTGGACCGGGCGCTGGTGCTGCATGAAGAAGCCTCAATTTCGATTGAGGTGGAAATGGACCACGAGGCCACGCTGATGGCCGACGGTCAGGACGGACTGCCCCTGCGAAATGGGGACGTAGTCGTCGTAACCAAACATCCGCAGGCCACCTATTTTGTCCGCGTCGAGAGTTCCGGCTATTTCTACCGGCGGCTGATGCGTCGCCTCGGCTTTGTACGCCAACAGCCGGATGAATAAAACCTGTTACGCGGAGATTCGCAGAGAACACGCGGAGATTCGCGGAGAAAGAAGAGATTTTTTACCACAGCGGGCACCGAGAACACAGAGCAACAATAGTTATACAGACCTGCGAGGTTTTGGCCACGAATGTTGGCAATGAGTAACTGTCAAACCTCGCAGGTCTCCAAAGGAAAAGCTCTGTGCCCTTTGTGCGCTCTGTGGTTGTTATTTTTTTATTGGAGTAATGATTGTGACGATAAGTGGACCACGCCTGCGTAGTATACTGCGCCGGGCGGAGAAAGTAGCTAAATCAGGTAAGTATTCGGCCGCGGCCACCCTGTACCGGCAGTTGACTGAAGAGGCGCCGGACGTGGCGGTGGGCTGGTTGGGATTGGCAGCCGTTACCGGCGATACGTCTGAAAAAGAAGCAGCCTTAGGCAAAGTGCTGGCCCTTGAGCCAGAAAACCAGCACGCTCGCTATTTGCAGGCCCAACTGCGCGGCGAAACCTGGCCCGATGGCGAGCAGGCATTCCCTATCGTGCCGCCCGCGCCCTCGATCGTTAAAAAGGAGACGACGGCGCTGGAGGAGATGGCTAAAGAAGAAACCCCACGGCAGAAGCCGGCTAAGCGCCAAGCAGCGGACGTGGCTGAGCCGAAAATGGCCAAACCTGAACAAGAAACGGCCGAATCTCTCCCCGAACCAGAACCGGAACCTGTACCCGAACCGGCCCCGGAACCGCCGGTCGAAGCCGAAGCGGAGGCAAGAGCAACCGAGGCGGAAACGGCCGATCCGGAAGCGGACGATGTGGACGATGTGGACGCAGAAAGTGACTATGATTATGATGACGCTGAAGCATACGGCCGTTCCCACGACCAGCCCTGGTTTGTTGACTACGACGTCAGTGAAGACAGTGATTTGCAAGACCACCTGGATGAGTTGCTGATCGAAAATGACGGCTTGCCGCTGGACACCGAAGCCGGTCCGGAAATGGTATGTTATCGCCATCGCAATCGGGAAACGTCGCTGCGCTGCTATAGCTGCGAGCGCTACATTTGCAGCAAATGCGCCATTAAGACACCCGTTGGCTACCGCTGCCCCGTCTGCGTGCGCGAAGCCGAAGACGTCTTTTTTAATGCTAATGCTCTTGACTATGTTGTGGCTCCCATCGTGGCTCTGCCGCTGAGCGTGTTAGCCGGTTTTCTGGTACTCAGTTTGGGCAGCGGCTTTTTCATGATTTTGATCATCTTTTTCCTATCGGGCCTGATCGGTGGATTTATCGGTCGGGCCGCCAAATGGGCAGTCGGGCGACGGCGTGGGCGTTATCTGGCCCATATCGTCTCTGCCTGCGTGGCCATGGGTGTTCTGGCCCCCGGCTTGCCGCTGGCCGTAGCCGTTCTGTTTGGCAACGCCACTTTCTTTGCCCTACTGGGACCGGGCGTCTATCTCTTTATTGCCGTCAGTGCGGCCTTTTACCAGATGAAATAATTAATTGTTGAATTGTCGAATTGTTGAATGGTTAACAGGCATAGGTGACAATTCAGCAATTCAGCAATTCACAAATTAACCATTATGCTTGCCGAACTCTACATCCGCAACTTCGCCATTATCGACGAACTGCGTCTCCAATTTGTCAACGGCTTTAACGTCATGACCGGCGAGACGGGCGCGGGCAAGTCGATCATTCTGGATGCCATGATGCTGGTTTTGGGAGAACGGGCCGATACCACTTTTGTGCGGGCCGGCAGTGAAACGGCTTACGTGGAAGCGATGTTTGAGCTGACGCCCGCCCTGCAAGCCGGCCTGACGCCGCTGTTGCAAGGAGAAGGGCTGCTGGAAGAGGCGGACGATCCCGACCTGATCGTTCTGGCGCGTGAACTACGGACCAACGGCCGTAACATCTGTCGCATTAACGGTCGTACCGTCACCCTCTCTCTGCTGCGTGATGTGGCCGCTCCTCTAATCGACATACATGGCCAGGGGACGCACCTCTCTTTGCTGCGCCCCCGTGCCCATCTACCCCTGCTCGACGCCTATGCCAACCTGACCGGCGAACAGCGGTCGCTGGCCCAGGAAGTAGCCCAGTTGCACAAAATCCAGCGGGAATTGGCCAATTTGCGCCGCGATGAGCGCACCCTGGCACAGCGAGCCGACATGCTCCAATTTCAGATTCAGGAAATCGAGGCGGCCCGCCTGGACGTTGATGAAGAGGAGGCGTTACGCACCGAGCGGGAACGGCTGGCCAATGCCGAAACCTTAACCCAATCGGCGACAACGGCCGTAGCCCTGCTCACCGGTCTGGACGACGAGGGGACGGCCGTTATCGATCAGCTTGGGGCTGTGGAGCGTGCCCTGACCCAACTGGCTCGCTTTGACGAGAGCCAGAACGAGCGGCTGGAGCGGCTGCAAGGATTGTCCTTCCAGATCAGCGAATTGGCGGGCGAAATTCAGCATTATCTCGACGACCTGGAATTTAACCCGCAGCGGCTGGATACGGTTGAGGAGCGGCTGGAGCAAATCAACCGGCTCAAGCGCAAATATGGCGAATCGATTGCCGAGATTCTGGCTTTCCATGAGCAGGCGGTGGCCGAACTGGACCAGATCAGCCACAGTGAGGAGCGCATCGAGGCTCTGGAAGCGGAGCAGGAGAAATATCTGCGGCGCATCGGCCAACTGGCGCAGGCCCTGTCGGTCAAACGGCAGGCGGCGGCGCAGCAGTTGGCTACGGCCGTCGAAAAGCAGCTGGCCGACCTGAACATGGTTGGCGCCCGCTTTGCCGTCGATTTCGCCACGGACAGGGATGAAAATGGCGTTTACGTAGATGAGAACCGACTCGCCTTTGACCACAACGGCATCGACCGGGCCGAGTTTCTCATGTCGGCCAATCCGGGTGAGCCGCTGAAGCCGATGGCCAAAGTAGCCAGCGGCGGCGAAACGTCGCGCCTGATGCTGGCCCTCAAGACCGCCCTGGCCGAAGTGGACGCGACGCCAACGCTGATTTTTGACGAAATCGACCAGGGTATCGGCGGCCGCGTGGGGGATATTGTGGGGCGCAAGCTGTGGGGGCTGGCGGCCGTTTCGGCCCATCAGGTTATCGTCGTCACCCATTTGCCCCAGTTGGCCGGTTATGGCGACCGCCATTATCACGTGAGCAAACAGATCAGCAACGGCCGTACCACCACCTCGGTTACGGAACTGGACTGGAACGGTCGTGTGGCCGAACTGGCGGCTATGCTAGGCACCCAAAACGAACATGCCCGCGCCGGCGCGGCGGCCTTGTTGACCCAGGCGGAGGGCGTGAAACAGGGTGTGGCACGTGGCACATGAAGCGTGGCACGTGAAGCGTGACCAGGGTCAAGGACTAAATTTGACAAGCTGCTAGGGGTTGGAAAGCTGCTCATTTTGGCGCAGGTAGTCAACGGCCGTTTCCAACTGTGTATCCACAAACTCATCAAAATCTTCCACTTCTGGTAGGCTGACAATGATGTCCGGTTGCAGACCGGTCTGGTCGATCCAGGTGTCGTTGGGCGTTAGCCAGCGGGCGATGGTGATACGTATCCCGCCACCGTTGCTCAGCGGCTGCCAGGATTGCACCGTGCCCTTACCAAAGGTGGTCTCGCCAATCAGGATGCCCCGCCCCTGATCGCGGATGGCCCCAGCCAGCACCTCCGATGCGCTGGCGCTGCCCTCGTCGATCAACACCACCAGCGGAATGTCGGTAGCCAGGCCGTTGCGGGTGGCTTCAAAGATCCGTTCACGGCCGTCGCCAAAGCGCTCAATCAAAATGGTGCCGCCGGGCAAAAACTGGTCAGCCACGTCCAGCGCCGCATCCAGCCCACCACCGGGATTGCGGCGCACGTCCACAATCAGGCCCACCGGATTTTGGCCCAGCAGGTCGGTTAACGCCCCTTCTAATTCGCTGTTGGTCCGTTCGCCAAAGCGGTTGATACGCACGTAGGCAATGTTGTCGTACAATAGCTCGCTACTGACGCTGTCGATACGGATGCGGGCGCGGATGATTTCCACTTCAAACTGTTCGCCGTCCCGATCAATGAGGAGCGTAACGGCCGTTCCCTCTGGTCCCCGCACATAATCCACGCCTTCAATCAAATCCATGCCACGCAGGTCAACTCCGTCCGCTTCCAGGATAATGTCGCCCGGCTGCAACCCGGCCTCGGCTGCCGGGGAATCATCAATGGGCGAAACAATCACAATGTGCCCGTCTCGCATTTGCACTTCGGCCCCAATGCCGGAGATTTCTCCTTCCATGTCCTGCCGCGCACGCACCTCATCACGGGGCGATAGATAGCGGGTGTTGTCGTCGCCCAGAGTGGCCAGCATTCCTTCAATAGCCCCTTCCATCAGAGCCACGTTGTCTACCGGTTGGTCAAAGTAGCGGTTGTTTACCAGATGCCACACTTCCCAAAAAGGTTCAAAGGTGGCCCGTGCGCTTTCCGGCGTACCCTGCCGAACGTCAACGGCCGTAAACACATTCACCGGTGCCCAGGGTGACTGCCCAAACAAGAAGCCGCCACCAAAGCCCAAAAAGCCGAAAAATATGGCGACAACAACATATAAGACGTTTGCTGATTTCATGTTCTACCTCATTAATGATGCGGAGTAGCGAAATCGCCACTTCGCCACTTCGCCACTTTGCTCCGTAGGCTAAGAATAACCTTAGCACCGGGCAGTCGTCCAGTCCTAACTTTGAAGAGATGCTACCCTCTGCTACAATAGCCGGTAACGTTAACGGCCTTTGCCAATTTCTTTAACGCAAAGGCAGGAAGAAGACAGAGACGTCAAAAGAAAACCATAGTCTTTACCACAGTTACTTTGCTTCTTTGCCATCCTTGTCCCTTTGCGTTGAACTTTGTTTACAGTACGTACCACGTATTATGCACTACGTCAATCCATGTCTACTGACCGAATCAGAACAATAAGCACAATTTCGCTACTGCTTCTGGATGCCCTGCTTATCATGGCTGCTTTTACGCTGGCTTACCAGTTACGGGCTGCCATTCCCTGGCCAGAGCCGCTGGCTACTGATGTGGCCCTAAATCGCTACACGGGTTTGTTGCTGGTCCAGGTCATCAGCGTGGTTGTTGCCCTATTTTTCTTCCGACTTTACTACATTCCGCGTGCCATTTCACGTGTTGACCAATTTTATAATGTTTTCGCCGCCGTTTCGATTGGTACGATGATGGCCGTCGCTGTATCCACCTTTGTCTTCAAGGATGAGCCATTTGTATTGGATTATCCTCGTGCCATGATCGTGTATGCCTGGCTGCTGACCATTCTGCTGCTCCTGCTAGGGCGGATGGTCCATTATGGCTTTCGCAACGCGCTACGCGATTGGGGCGTTGGTAAGGATCGGTTGCTTATAGTTGGTACAGGCGATACGGCCCGTATGATCTTGCAGCGAATTCTGTGGTCACCCCAGTTGGGCTATGAAACGGTGGGTATTGTAGCCAACAGCCGTTTCAACAACGACGGTTTGCTGGGTATTCCGGTTATGGGCACAGTCGAACAACTGCCAGAGCTAATCGAGCAGCACCAGATTGATGAAGTCATTATTGCTACCCCTGAGGCCGGCCATCGGGAAACAGTCCGGATCATCTCTTACTGCGAGCGAGGCCGCGTCTCTATCAAAGTCTTCCCCGACATTTTTCAATATATCACCTCGCAAGCGGGCATTGACGATTTAGGCGGTTTGCCCCTGCTGTCGGTGCGAGACTATGCCCTACGTGGCTATCTACTCATTTTTAAGCGAGCGATGGACTTCGCCGGCGCGGCTATTGGCTTGATTCTCCTATCGCCCGTCATGCTGCTGGTTGCTGTCGCCATCAAGCTGGAGTCTCCCGGCCCCGTCTTCTTTGTCCAGGAACGGATGGGCCTGGACGGCAAGCCCTTTTTGATGCTCAAATTCCGCTCCATGCGCCGCGACGCTGAAAAAGACGGTCCTGGCTGGACCCTTGACAATGACCCACGCCAGACGAAGCTGGGGTCATTTTTACGCCGTCTGGAAATGGACGAGCTGCCTAACCTGATTAACGTCCTGCTTGGCGAAATGAGCCTGGTCGGACCGCGCCCGGAACAGGCCCATTACGTTGAGCAGTTCCGCCGTATCGTACCCCGCTATATGGACCGCCACCGGGAGAAAGGTGGCATGACCGGCTGGGCGCAAGTCAACGGTCTGCGCGGCGATACCTCCATCGAAGAGCGGACCAAGTATGACCTCTGGTACTCGGAAAACTGGTCAATCTGGCTTGATCTGAAGATTATCATCCGTACCCTGTGGCAAATTCTGGAGCGGAGCAATAGTAGTAGGGAAGAGGAGACGAAACGGCCGTCTGAACAACTTCCCGCCACCACGACGACAGCCCCCCAAAAATCCAGTAACGGTCAACATGAAGAGGTGGAGCGCATGATGCGTGAGACGTAGTGCGTAGTGCGTATTGCGTAATAAATGCTTTGCCACCCCGCAGCTTCGCCACCCCGCCGCTTTGCCATCTCGCTACCCCACCACCCCCGCCCAATCTAACACAGTTCTTATTTGACGCTCTCTGGTGGGCATGATACGATAGTGTAAGAGGACGATTAGCACTCTCATTACGCAAGTGCTAAAACACGTTAAAACAGCCTACCAGTACCGAAAAATGAGCCGTGATTTAACCGAACGCCAACAGCGGATATTAGGGTTGGTTATCCAAAATTATATAGAAACCGGCACGCCAGTTGGCTCCAAGACACTGGTTGATTACTACGGCCTGGACGTCAGCTCGGCGACCGTGCGTAACGATCTGGCCCTGTTGGATGAACTGGGCTTACTCTACCAGCCCCACACGTCAGCCGGACGCCAGCCGACTGAGGCGGGTTATCGCTATTTCGTGGAGAGGCTGCTGGGAGAATTTCACCTGCCGCGCCATGAGCAGCAGATGATTCGCCATCAGTTCCACCAACTGCGCCTTGATATGAGCCAGTGGATGCGACTGGCTGCGGCGATTTTGGCACGCACTTCGCTGGGGGCCAGTTTTATTACCGCCCCGCAGCCCCGGCCCAATCGCTTTAAGCACATTCAACTAATCTCGACACGCGGCCGTCTGGTCCTGATGATTTTGGTGCTTTACGGTGGCGAGGTGAAGCAAGAAATGTTGACCCTGGCCGAACCGCTGCCCCAGGCACGCCTTAGCGCCGCCGCCGAACGGCTAAACAGCCTTTTTGAAAATGCCGAAGTAGAAGAAATTGTGGCGCGGCTGGGGCATATGGACGCTCTGGAAAATGACGTGATGAAGCTGGTCATTGACATTTTGCAGCGAGCGGACGCACGGCCGTTTAGCGACATTTATCGTGACGGTTTGATCAACATATTGGAAGACGAGGGCACACGCCAGGCGGTTCGGCTGCTTGAAGAACGTACCCTGTTAGCCGATGTGTTGTCCGAAACGCAAACAGCCAGCGGCGTCCAGGTGGTTATCGGCGGCGAAGGACGCTGGGAAGCGCTGCGGGATTGTTCGATAATCTTGTCTCGCTACGGCGTCGCCGACCGGTTAAGCGGCACCGTGGCCGTAATTGGGCCGATGCGGATGCCCTACGGCCGTAACGTGGCTGCTGTCCGCTACGTGGCCCGCCTCATGAGCGGCTTTGTGGATGAGTATTATATTGATACTGTGACCGACAACATCACCATCACACCAAAGCTTTCTAATGTAGATGGAGATGATTAAGGACCAAAGACGGAGAACTGAAGACGGAGGACCGAGGACGGAATAAACTTACTCCATCTGCCGTCATTCGTCCTCCGTCATCATTGAAGAGAGGAACATGACAGTGAGTGAAGAAATTTTAGAGCAAGACGAGGTCGAACGGCCGGCCGATAACGGCAGCGAACCGGTCGATGCAGACGGTGAAACAGCCGAACTGACCGTTGCAGAACAACTTGCCGCCGCTCAGGCCGAAGCCGCCAAAAACATGGATGGTTGGCTGCGGTCACAAGCCGAGTTGGCCAACGCCCGCAAACGGTTTGATAAGCAGCGGGTCGAAACTTACACCCGCGCTACGGCTGAGCTGGTCAGCCGTTTACTACCGATTCTGGACGACTTTGAACGTGCGCTGGACAACGTGCCAGAAACCATCGCCCAGGATAGCTGGTTTGAGGGACTGCACCTTGTTCAACGCAAGCTGCTGGGCCTGCTAGAGCAGTACAAGGTTGAGGCCATTGAGGCCGTGGGTCAACCTTTCGACCCTAATCTGCACGAAGCCATTATGCAAGAACCGAGCGATGAACACAAAAGCGGCCACGTCTCCCGTGAGCTGCAAAAGGGGTATCGCCTGGGTGATCAGGTGATAAGGCCGTCTTTAGTTTATGTAGCGGAGTAGCGGCGTGGCGGAGTGGCGAGGTGGCCAAGTAACCCCGCCACTTCGCGACCCTAAATCAATCAATTTAATAACAAGGAATCAAACAACTATGAGCAAAATAATCGGTATAGACCTGGGTACCACCAATTCGGTAGCCGCCGTTATGGAAGGGGGCGAACCAACCGTTATTCCAAGCGCGGAAGGCAACCGTACTTTCCCCTCCATCGTCGCCGTCAGCAAGAGTGGCGAACGGTTGGTGGGACAGGTTGCCAAGCGGCAGTCCGTCATCAACCCTCAAAACACCATTTTCTCCGTCAAGCGTTTCATGGGACGAAAATTCAGTGACCCGCAGGTTGAAAAAGCCCGCAAATACGTTTCTTATGAAGTGCGCGCAGCAGCTAACGGTGACGTGCGTGTCGTGATGGGCGACCGTGAATACTCTCCTCCCGAAATCTCGGCCATGATCTTACAGAAGATCAAGACTGACGCCGAGGCCTATTTGGGACAGCCCGTGACCCAGGCCGTTATAACCGTACCCGCTTATTTTAACGATAGCCAGCGCCAGGCCACCAAAGATGCTGGCAAGATTGCCGGCCTGGAAGTGTTGCGTATCGTCAATGAGCCGACCGCTTCTTCCCTGGCTTATGGCCTGGGCAGCGACAAAGACGAAACGATAGCCGTCTATGACCTGGGCGGTGGTACGTTCGACATCTCCATTCTGGAAGTGGGTGACGGCGTTTTTGAGGTGAAATCCACCAATGGCGACACCTTTCTGGGCGGTGATGACTTCGACCAAAAGATCATTGATTGGGCCGCCGAGCAGTTCAAAATGGAGGAAGGGATAGATCTGCGGACTGATCGCCAGGCGCTGCAACGCCTGCGCGAAGCGTCCGAAAAAGCCAAAATCGAACTCTCTACCACCATGCAGACGGAGCTGAATCTACCCTACATTACGGCCGACGCTACCGGTCCCAAGCATATGAACCTGACGCTGACGCGGGCCAAGCTGGAGCAGTTGACCGAGGATTTGGTACGGCGCAGCATTGAGCCGTGTCGCCAGGCGCTCAAGGACGCCGGTATCAGCACCAGCGAGGTAACCCAGGTCGTCCTGGTCGGTGGTATGACCCGGATGCCAGCCATTCAAGAAGCAGTCAAGAAATTCTTCGGCCGTGAACCCCACAAGGGCGTCAATCCGGACGAGGTGGTGGGCATCGGTGCTGCTATCCAGGCCGGTGTGCTGGGTGGTGATGTCAAGGATGTGTTGCTGCTGGACGTAACACCCCTGACGCTGGCCATTGAGACATTGGGCGGCGTAGCTACTGCCCTCATCGAGCGCAATACGACCATTCCTACGAAAAAGAGCCAGGTTTTTTCCACGGCGGCTGACAGTCAGACACAGGTGGAAATTCACGTGACCCAGGGTGAACGGCCGATGTCGGCTGACAACAAGAGCCTGGGCCGCTTTATCCTGGATGGTATTCCGCCCGCGCCGCGTGGCGTACCGCAGATTGAAGTCACTTTCGACATTAACGCCGATGGTATCCTCAACGTTGCCGCCAAGGATAAGGCAACCGGCCGCGAGCAAGCGATGCAGATTATCCCCTCTAGCGGTTTGACCGACAGTGAAATTGAGAATATGGTGCAGGATGCGGAGAAACATGCTGGTGAAGACCAGGCACGCCGTGATGCGGTAGAAACGCGCAACATGGCGGATTCGGCCGTTTACAGCGCCGAAAAGTTCCTGACCGATAATGTTGACAAATTACCTGAGGCCCAGAAAACGGCCGTGCAACAGCAAGCTGAAGCCGTCAAGACCGCCCTGATGGGCACCGATCTGGAAGCCATAAAAAGTGCAACCACCCAACTACAAACCACCATCCAGCAGGCCGGGGCAGCCATGTATCAGCAAGGTGAAGCCGCCGGTCCTGACGTTACCGACCCTAACGGCAGCACGCCTGACGGCGAAGCCCCGCCGGCTGATGATGATGTCATTGAAGGGGAATTTAGTAAAGAATAAGCTATTCCGTAGTGCGTGTTGCGTAGCCAATCCTACGCAACACGCACTACGCACTGCGTGAACCCATGGCCAATAAACGTGACTACTACGATGTCTTAGGCGTGCCGCGTAACGCCGATAAGCAGGTTATCAAGAAAGCCTTTCGACGGCTGGCGCGGCAGTACCACCCGGACATCAGCCGCGAACCTGACGCCAACGATCGCTTTAAGGAGATCAACGAGGCTTATGAAGTCCTGAATGACGATGAAAAGCGTTCCATTTATGATCGGTTTGGCCATGATGGGCTGCGTAACAACGGCATGGGCTTTTCGGGCTTCGAGGGCTTCCGTGACGTAGCCGAGATTTTTGAGGAATTCTTCGGTGGGGGCTTTGGCGCCTCTGGACGGCGACGTCGGCGTGGCCCCAAACGTGGTGCCGACATGCGCTACGATCTGCATATAACGTTTGAAGAAGCGATTTTTGGCGTCGAAAAAGAGGTCGAGATTCGCCGTCCCGAACCGTGTCCCGAATGCAATGGCAGTGGCGCTGAGCCGGGAACCCAGCCTATAACCTGTACGACATGTAGTGGTTCAGGTGAGGTGCGCCGGGTGCAGCAGTCGATTCTGGGTTCGTTTGTTAACGTCAGCACCTGTCCCCAATGTCAGGGCACAGGCGAGTTGATCCCCCATTATTGCCAAAATTGCAACGGCCAAAAACTGGTTCAGGCCACACGCACCATCAAAGTCAAAGTGCCGCCGGGCGTGGACAACGATACCCAGATCAGGTTGACTGGTGAAGGCGCTCCGGGGCAGTATGGCGGTTCGCCGGGCAACCTGTACGTTTTGATCCACGTAGCCAAGCACGAGTATTTCCAGCGGCGAGGCGATGATATCTGGCTCGATCTGCAAATCAACGTGGCCCAGGCTGCCCTGGGAGATGAGGTCACTGTACCGACGATTGATGGCGACGAGCCGCTAAAGATTCCGCCCGGCACCCAGTCTGGCACCGTCATTCGCCTGCGTGACAAGGGGGTGCCTCGCCTGGACCGCTCCGGGCGCGGAATGCCCATGGGCCGGGGCGATCAGCACGTTCTGATTCAAGTTACCGTGCCCGGTCAGTTAAGCCAGGAGCAGCGAGAACTGTTCCAGGAACTGGCCAAAACGCTGGGCAAAGAGGTAATTCCTCAGCCGGAGAAGGGCATCCTCAACCAGCTTAAAAGCGCGCTGGGCGAGATGTTCCGCAGCTAAGGCAAGATTCGGACTAAAATGTCAGCATCATACTGGTTAGAAGTCAGCGTCACCACGGACGGCGAAGCGGCAGAAGCGGTGGCCGAGGTATTACGGCCGTTTGCCCATGCCGATGGCGTAGTGTTGGAGCAGTTGGGTGATCAGGCTGACGTGGCGCCCGACGCTCTGGAACCGCACGTCACCGTCAAAATCTATATAGCCGCAGATGATGATTCCCCAGCTGTGCGCCGCCGCATTGAAGAGAGTCTCTATCATATGAACCGGCTCTACCCCATTTCTGAGCCGCTGTTTCGCCAGTTGGCCGACGAAGATTGGGCCGAGGCGTGGAAGGCCCACTACCACCCTTTTCGTGTAGGCAACAGAATATGGATTCAACCATCCTGGGCAGAAGAGGAGGAAACGGCCGTTCCCGATTTCCCTGATGCTGTTGTGCTGCGCCTGGACCCCGGCATGGCCTTTGGCACAGGCTTGCACCCGACGACCCAGATGTGCTTGCAAGCGGTAGAAATGGTAGCCCGACCTGGCCAGCGCGTGCTAGACCTGGGCACCGGCTCTGGTATTCTGGGCATTGCCGCGCTCAAGCTGGGGGCGGACCATGTGCTGGGGGTGGATAATGATAAGCTGGCGGTTAAGACGGCCGTGGCCAACGCCGCTGCCAATGGGGTAGACGGCCGTTTTGCCGGTCAATTGGGCATGCTGGCCGACGTCATAGACAAGAACTGGGACCTGGTACTGGTCAACATCCTGGCTCCGGTGATTGTTGATTTGCTACAGAATGGGGAATTGCTGAGTTATGGGGGGGAAAACGGCCGTTTTGTGTTCAGCGGCATCATCGACCAACAGGCGGCCGAGGTCGAGCAGGCCATTACCGCCGCTGGTGGGCGCGTAGAACACAAATTTATTGTGCGTGATTGGGTAAGCTATCTGGTGGCTTGAAATTAATATCTGGCGCTACTCATCCTTCGCGCTTTCTAAAAAGTCAGCAAAGGCCATTAATTCCAACTGGACCTGTTTATACAATGGACCTACTTGGGAAACGAGTTTGTCTAGCTTTTGGGGATTGAACTTAAAAGTGTAGACATTTCGGACGACATGCCGAAAGCCCCTGAGTTCATCAAGGCCAACGTAAGAAGAGTCTGAGATAACGGCCGGCCGAACTTTTATAACCTCCTTCGCCATTTGTGTTAGCAGTAGTTGGTGCCAATTTTCACCTCGCGGTTGTGAACCATCTAATAGCATAGCGATTTGCTCAAAAACCCGTTCTAGTCCGTTATATAACCCGTGCAAATTCAAAGCCACACTGTCTAGATAATAATCATCTCCCGAAAGTTTGGCACGTTGCCAGCCTGTTTCTACACGTTCTACGACATATTCAAGCTCGACCAATTCATTCTGGATGCGTTCGATTAGTGAATCAAGGCGACTGCTCATAACTCCATACCATCACGCTCAATTACCTTGCGTAACGTGGAACTGCAACTTTCAACATCTACCAGGTCGATTTGAAAATCAGCGTCTAAGCTAGTTACAGTAGCAACGGCGGTGAAAAAGCGGTCTGAGGCAATACCCCAAACTGCCAGGTCGATGTCGGACCAATTGGTAAAACTTCTGTCACGCACTGCAGAGCCAAAAAGGACCACTCTACTGGCACCAAATTCTTGGCGCAGTAGGATAGCCGCTTTTTTAGCGATAAGAATCGCTTGTTGCTGACGCAGACTTGTTTCTTGGTCTGTACTATGCTGACGTTCTCGAATAGCGGCGAGTGGCCGGAAGTGCTGCAATTCTTGAGGGGTTAGGTCTAGAGCGGTTTTAGCCATATTGCCCTGGAAAATTTGTTCCGTGGCCAAGCATAGAGGGGGTGGGTGCTTTACTGCCGGGGGCCGGTATTACGGCGGTAGCGGTAGGTAATGCGACCCCGATTGAGGTCATAGGGAGACATTTCCACGCGTACGCGGTCGCCCAGCAGGATGCGAATGTAATATTTGCGCATTCGTCCTGATAGATAAGCCAGAACCTCATGCCCGTTATCTAGCTCAACCTTGAACTGAGTATTAGGCAAAAGCTCAATGACTGTGCCTTCTACTTGAATTTTCTCTTCCTTCTTAGCCATATTTTCCTTTGTGAATGGTGGCGGCTTTAGGCTGTGGTAAACAGCTATGCTAATCCGCCACTTTGTTATTCCTCTTCTTCGTGGGCGACGAGGGCCTCGGCTTCAGCCACGGCCGTTTCATCGACCACTTCTTCAGCCGCCGCCGCTTCCGCTTTTTCCAACTCCTTCTGCGCCATCCACTCTATCTGTTCGTTCGTGGTAACGGCCTTGAGACTCAGGCCAATCCGCTGCCGCCGACTGTCCAGGCTGACCACCCGCAGCAGGTGGGTTTCGCCTTCTTTCACGACGTCAGAAACAGTTTCTACGTTGGTACGGGCCAGTTGCGAGACATGCAGCAGTCCCTCAACACCGCGTTCAATTTGGGCAAAGGCACCATAATCAACGATGCGGGTGATCTTACCCTCTACTAGTTGGTTGATCCCATACCGTTCCTCGGCCGTGTCCCAGGGATTAGAGACCTGTCGCTTGCGGCTAAGACTAATGCGCTGCTTCTTTTTGTCCAGCTTCAATATTTCCACTTCAATTTCGTCGCCAACGGCCAGGACTTCACTTGGATGATTGACGCGATACCAGGCCAGTTCCGAAATGTGGACCAGTCCATCAGCGCCGCCGAGGTCAATAAAGGCACCGAAATCACGTAGGCCGCTGACGTTACCTTTGACCACATCACCTTCGTTTAGCTTGTCCAGCAGTTCTTGCTTACGCTTTTCTTCCCATTCGCGTTGCGCTTCGCGTTGCGACATTACCAGTCGGCGGCGGCGGCGGTCTACTTCGATCACCTTGACCGGAATTTGCTCGCCGCGCATTTTGGCCAAAGCTTGCTGTCGCTGCCGATCATTCATGCCGGGGCTAAGAGATGAGAGATGAGAAATAGGCACAAAACCACGCAAACGGCCGTAGGGTACAATAGCGCCCCCTTTGTTGTACCCGATCACCTCTGCCTCAACGATGTCGCCACTTTCTTGCAGCGTCTCAGCTTCTACCCAGTCCTGATTGAGTCGGGCCATATGAATCGAAACACCCAGGCTGTCAGGCTGATCTGTATTGGCGATATAGACCATCACTTCATCATTGACCGACAGGGCTTCTCGTTCTTCCGGCTCTAACTTGTTGAGATCGGCCGTAGGCACTAGCCCATCTCTCTTCAAGCCTAAATCAACGATCAACCCCTGCTGGTTGATAGCCACAATAATACCTTCGCGGATGTCGCCGACTTCTGGCATGGCATAATCATGCTGGTCAATAAGGTCGGCATACTCTTCTAGGAAGTTCAATTCTTCTGTGGACATGGTCTGGATCATACCTCAATATTAAAATGGCGTTTAAGCAAAAAAATCGGCCATTACGTTGCTGAGTAACGTCAAATATGGCCGAGTTAGACTATATCTATGCAGTTGTCGCGCTCTAACTTTTTGGAGAGAACAATCTCAATCGAAAGTGATGGTATCAATTAAATCCTGTGTTAACCTCCAAAGTGATGCGGTCTCTACCGGTTTTGCCGGTAGCAGCACGCGCTAAACTACATGTGCTTAAAACGTATAGTTACCCAGCATAGGCATTATAGCCCTGCCTCTGGTCTTTGTCAAAATCTGTAGTCGAGTGAGATGAATCCTAACGCCCCATGAAAGATTGATGGCAATCGGATCGGGGTTGTGTATCATTAAACCTTGTGATATTTGTCACTTAGTCGGGCAGTCCGATTGTCGGGTAGTCGGGTAGTCAGGTAGTCGAGTGCCTTTGGTCACAATTTACGTAACACGCAATACGCACTACGTTTTCATGTCTCAGGAGTATGGTTTAATGCCCGTTTTAGAAGCAAGTAACGTAACCAAGCAGTATCAAATGGGTGAAGTTTCGGTACGTGCGCTCGATCAGGTTTCGTTCCAAGTAGAAAAAGGTAGCTTTGTAGCCGTTATGGGGCCGTCTGGCTCAGGCAAGAGTACGCTGCTGCATCTGTTAGGAGGATTGGATGAGCCAACCGATGGCGAAATCACGCTGGCCGGCCGACCCATCTCCCATTTGTCTGATGATGAAGTAACGTTGGTGCGCCGCCGCCGGGTAGGGTTTATCTTTCAATTTTATAACCTGGTACCTACGCTGACGGCCGCGGAGAATGTAGGGCTGCCGTTGCTGATAGACGGCCGTAACGTCAAAAAACACCAATCCAAAATCGAAGAACTGCTGCAATTGGTGGGCCTGGATCAGCGCATGGACCATAAGCCCGACCAGTTGAGCGGCGGTCAGCAGCAGCGGGTGGCTATCGCCCGCGCCTTCGTCAACGACCCCGAAATTGTGCTGGCCGATGAGCCAACGGGCAACCTGGACTCAAAATCGGGCACGGCCGTTCTCCAACTTCTGCGCCAATTTTGTGACGAACGGCAGCAAACCATCGTCATGGTGACACATGACCCCCGCGCCGCCAGCTATGCCGACCGCGTGGCCTTTCTGAAAGACGGCCGTACCGTCCAGGACCTCACCGTGCAGGGCAGTGGCGGCCACGAAGAGGACATCCGGGCCATCATGCGCGTTATGCGTGAGCTGGAATTATGATCGATTACTATTGCGTAGTGCGTAGTGCGTAACGTTGCACTACGTACTACGCACTACGCGCTACGCACCACGCCATGATAATTGGGTTACTACAACTACTGCTGCGGAACTTACGGACGCGCTATGTGCGTACGATGCTCACGATCCTGGGTATTTTGGTCGGTGTGGCGGCCATGGTGGCCGTGAATGCTACCAATAACAGCACTCTACAGGCCATCAATCGCTTTTTCAACGAGACAGCCGGGCAGAGCAGCCTGATTATCGAAGCCAACGTCTCTGGGCAGACCTTTGCCGAGGGGGTGGTAAACCAGGCCAACCGGCAGCCCGGCGTCGAGGTGGCCGCACCTGGTCTGGTAGGCGTTACCATCCTGGCCGACGATCCCGAAGCCGATATACTCCAATTTGGGGCCGGCGGCCAGACGTTGCCTGGAGCCAGCTTTTGGCTGATGGGGCGCGACCCGGCGCTGGACACGGCCGTTCACATCTACAACCTGGTAGACGGCCGTTTACTCCAACCCGGCGAGACCGCCTACAGCGTGGTCCTGGTAGACGAATATGCTGCCGACAACAACCTCAGCGTTGGCGGCGACCTGGCTATTCTGACCCCCAGCGACGGCGTGGTGCGGCTGCGCGTGGTGGGATTGATCGCCAAAGAAGGGCTGGGCATCAGCAACGATGGGGCCATCGGCATCGCCCCTTTGCCAGTAGTGCAAGCCCTGTTTGACCAGTCGGGTCAGATTGGGCAGATCGAGCTGGTGGTCGAGCAGGCCATCGCCAACGACCCCGACCGGCTGGAAGCCCTACGCCTGGCCCTGGACGAACGGCTGGGCGGCGAATACGACGTCAAATATCCGGCGGCGCGGGGCCAGTTGGTCGCCAACAGTATCCAAAGCTACCAGTTGGGCCTCAACTTTTTCAGCGTCGTCAGCCTCTTTGTCGGCTCTTTTCTAATCTACAACGCCTTTGCCATGACGGTCGTCGAGCGCACCCGCGAAATCGGGATGCTGCGGGCCATCGGCATGACGCGCCGCCAGATTGTGCTGATGGTGCTGGGCGAGGCCAGCCTGCTAGGAGCAATAGGCGCGGTGGCAGGTGTTGGTTTTGGGATGCTGCTGGCCCAAAGTCTGGTCGTGTCTGTTTCCAATTTTACCGGCCAGGCGATTGATCAGGTGACGACGACGCCAACGGCCGTTTTACAGGCTATCGGTGTCGGGTTGCTCGTGACCATTGCCGCCGCCCTGGCCCCAGCCCTGCAAGCCGCCCGCGTCTCGCCGCTGCAAGCATTACGCATCCAGGGCAGCGTAGACGAGAGCCAATGGTTCAGGCAAGGGCTGCGCTTTGGCCCGCTGACCGTCTGTGCTTCGCTGCTGGTACTGTACCAGGTGCCGCTGCGGCAGGAAGTGGCTTTCACCGTCGGCAGCAACGCGATTTTTGTGCTGCTGTTGGGGGCCACGCTCTGTATTCCGCTGCTGATTGGGCCGGTAGAAAGGGTGATACGGCCGTTAATCCACCTCATCTTTGGTAATGAAGGGCGGCTGGGCAGTGGCAACGTCAACCGCGCTCAGGGACGTACCACCCTCACCGTGGCCGCCCTGATGATCGGTATCAGCATGGTGGTGGGCATCAACGGCATGACCAACAGCTTCGAGGCCGACATTCAGGATTGGGTGGAAACGGCCATTGGCGGCGACTTTTTTGTCACCGCGCCCGTGCCCATGCGGGCCGACGTAGAGGCGCGGATTATGGGGATGGAGGAGGTAACGGCCGTTACCAAGAGCCGCTTCCTGACCACCCGCATGATCACCCCCCAGGGGGACAACGACCCGGCCATCTTTACCGCCATCGACCCGGCCACTTACCTCAGCGTGCGCGGCTGGCGCGTGGAGGATGGGCCGCCGCCCGCTGCCATTGTCCAGGCTCTGGCCCAGGGTGACGCCATCGTCATCGGGGCCGATACGGCCAACAAATATGGCCTAAGCGTGGGCGATACGCTTTCCCTGGAAACGAGTCGGGGGCGTCAGCCCTTTACCATTGTGGCCGTTGTCATCGACTTTGGCGGCGGCGAAACGGCCAGCGTGACCGGCTCTTGGGGAGATTTGCGCCGCTATTTCGGCCGTAACGACATTAGCAGTCTGTCGGTCAAGTTGGCGCCGGGGGCCTCACTGGCTGATGTGACCAACCGCATCGAAAATGAAATCGGCCGGGGGCAAAATTTGCGCGTCGAAAGCCGCCAGCTTTTTGAGGAGCGGGTGCGCCAGCTCAGCGCCGAAGCGTTCACCCTCTTTGACGTGCTGGGCCTGATTGGGCTGGTGGTGGCCTCGCTGGGCGTGGTCAACACCATGCTCATGAACGTCCTGGAGCGATTCCGCGAGATTGGCGGCCTCCGCAGCCTGGGCATGACCCGCCGCCAGGTGCGCCGCATGATTCTGGCCGAAGCGGCCACCATTGGCTTTATCGGGGCCATTTTCGGGGCTGCTTTTGGCGCGGTGCTGGCCGACGTTTTTATCATCGGCATGAGGGCTATCGGTGCTTTTGTGCTGACGGCCCGCATACCTTACCAGGCGATGGCCGTCAGCTTTGTGCTGGCCCTGATTGTTACCCTGTTGGCCGCCCTGCTGCCCGCCCACCGCGCCAGCCGAGTCAATATTATTGAAGCCATTAAGAACGAGTAGCAGCGAGGTGGCGAAGTGGCGAGGTGGCGAAGTTACCTCGCCACTCCGCCACTCCGCCACTTTGCATCAAGGAAGCTTTATGAATTGGAAGCGAAACATCATTACCATTGTTGTGTTAACCCTGTTGGTGGGGGGTGGGTATTGGGCCTATCTTGAATTTTTGGCCCCACGACCGATGACAACAACGGCCGTTACCACCACCCCCACCAATCAATCCGCCACCCAGCCAGCCCGCACCAACCAGGGGCGCATCACGGCCGAAGGCATCATCGAGCCGCAGCAGTACGCCGCCCTCGCCTTCCAAAGCGGCGGCGAAGTGGCCGACATTCTGGTGCGAGAAGGGGACCTGGTGGCCGCTGGGAATGTGCTGATTCGGCTGGATACGGCCGATCTCGATGTCGCCGTCACCCAGGCCGAGGCCCGACTGGTGCAGGCTGAGGCCAATCTGGCCGCCGCTGCAGCCGGGCTGCTGGCCGCCGAAGCAGCTTTGCAAGCGGCCGAAATCGGTATCCGGGCGGCCGAGGTGCAGCTAGAACTGGCCCTTTCTACGCCGCTAACGGTGGAAATCGCCATTCTGGAAGGGCAGATCGCCATTGCCAACGCCCGCATCAACCAGGCCGCCGGGCAGCGGGATGTGGTGCTGGATGGTCCCACGGCGGCCCAGATTCAGGCGGCCGAGGCTGAACTGGCTGCCGCCATCGCCGCCCGTCGTCCCATCCAGGATGCTTATAACCAGATTCAGCGGTTGGAAATTACGGGCGATGAGGAAGAGCGGCTGCGGGTGCAGTACAACGCGGCCGTGGCGCGGGTCAACGCCGCCCAGGCGCGGGTCGATGAGCTGCGCTCTGGTGCAGCGGCAGGCGACCGGCAGGCGGCTGTGGCCGGGGTGCAGGTGGCTGCGGCCCAGCGGGACGCAGCCCAGGCGGAGCTAGACCTGCTGCTGGCAGGCAGCAAACCGGAGCAGGTCCGGCTGGCTGAAATTGGCATTGAGCAGGCAGAAGCGGCCCGTGATGAGGCAGAATTGGCGGTTTCTCAGGCGGAAACGGCCGTTACCCAAACCCAGGCCGCCGTCACCCAAGCGGAAATCGCCCTGGCCGCCGCCCAGACCGCCCGCGACCGGCTGCTCTTGACCGCGCCCTTTGACGGCAGAATCGGCCGTATTGACATCGAGGTGGGCGAAGTGGCCGCCCCCAACCTGCCCCTGCTCACCCTGGCCGACAGCAGCCAATGGCTGGTCAAAACCACCGACCTGACCGAACTGGACGTGGTGGCCCTGACCAACGGCCAATCGGCCACCGTGCGCGTCGATGCCATCCCCGACGAGCGCATCGCCGCTACCATTACCGACATAGGCCTCGTCGCCGGCTTCACCCGCGGCGATGTGGTCTACGAAGTCACCGTCCGCCTGGACCAAACCGAAGCCGCCCAACTCCCCCTGCGCTGGGGGATGACGGTGGTGGTGGAGTTTGATTGACATATTGCGTAGTGCGTAGTGCGTAAAAGTCCCTACGCACTACGCACTACGCACTACGCAATACGCAATACGTAAAGGATTTATCCATGAAAAAATGGCTCACCCTAATACTCTTACTAACCCTGCTCACCGCCTGTGGCGAAGAATCCCCGCTGCTGGGGAGCGAACTGACGCCGACGCTTGATTTGAACACGCTGACGGTTGATACCGGCGTGGATGTGGTTTCTGCCGAGGGGCAGATTGTGCCGCTGCGCCAGGCAAATCTGGCTTTTCGGACCAGCGGGCGCGTGGCTGAACTTCTGGTGGCTACTGGCGACCAGGTTGAGGCGGGCCGGCCGCTCATTCGTCTGGAGGCCCAAGAGCAGGTCTTACAGGTTGAAGAGGCAGAAACGGCCGTTACCCAGGCCAATGCGGGTCTCGAAGCGGCTGAAAAACAACTGGCGGCGGCCGAAGCGGCCGTGCAGTCGGCCGCGCTGGGCGTCACCGCCGCCGAGGCTCAACTGGCCCTGGTTGAGTCTGACCCGCTGCCAGAAGAGGTGGCGGTGGTCGAGGCGCAGGTGGCGGCGGCCCAGGCGGGCATCAGCCAGGCGGCAGGCAGCCGGGACGGGCAGCTTCGCATCGACCCGGCTAGTGTTAGCGAGGCCGAGGCACGGGTAGCGGCGGCCATGGCCGAGCGGGACGTTTTGCAGCAGCAGTATGATGATCTGATCGAGAATGAGATTTTAGGTGCGCCGGAAGAGGAAACGCGTTTGCAGTTGCAGGCGGCACAGGCTAATGTGGCTGCGGCCCAGACCGCGCTTGATCTGCTGAACGCGGGGCCAACGGGGGCGCAGCAGCGCACAGCTAATGCGGCCGTTTCGGTAGCAGCGGCGCAGCGAGATACGGCCGTTGCTCAGTTAGAGCGTCTGCAAGCGGGACCGCGCCCGGCTCAGATTCGGGAGGCAGAGGTGCAGGTGGCCCAGGTACAGGCCCGGCTGGCTCAAGCGGAGGTGGCTCTGGTTGAGGCGGAAGCGGCTATTATGCAGGCAGAAACGGCCGTTACCCAGGCCGCAGCCGCGCTGACTGCCGCCCAAAATGAGCTTAACCGGATGACCCTGCGTGCCCCCTTTGCCGGTACGGTAGCCAACATTGACACCCGCTTAGGCGAGATGGCCGCCCCCGGTACGCCGGTCGTTATGCTGGCCGATATGAGCGGCTGGCTGGTCAAAACAACCGATCTGACGGAGTTGAGCGTGGTCTCGGTGGGGGTGGGGCTGCCGGTGGACATCAGCGTTGACGCTCTGCCCGACGCCACTTTGAGCGGCATGGTGACTGATATTGCTACCGTTTCGCAACTGGTGCGGGGGGATGTGGTTTTTGAAGTAACGATTGAGTTGGATGCGGCCCAGGCGGGGGCACTGCCCTTGCGCTGGGGGATGACGGTGTTTGTGAATGTGGATGTGGGGGAATGACTGAGGACGGAAGACGGAAGACGAAGGAGTTGGGAGCGGCTTTTGTCCGTCCTCGGTCCTCCGTCTTCCGTCAATTATTTCTAGACGCGGCCGCGGGAGATGAGGCTCAGAACGGCCGTAAACAGCGCCGACCCAATGATCGACCAGAGAATGGGGAAATTTTCCCCTTCAATATTTACGGTCCACAGTTCGGGCAGGCCCAGTTGGGCACTAAGCCAGAGGCCCAGATAGGCCCCGATAAAGCCCACCACGATTGAAATAAGACAGCCGCCTGATGAGTAGCCCACAAGGGCCTGGCCGATGCTGCCACAGATGGCGGCAATAAGCAGCAATAGTAAGAAACCAAACAATGACATAGAAAACCTCCTCTGGTTTGTTTTGGGTAGACCGAGGACGGAAGACGAAAGACGGATGCACACTATTCCGTCCTCGGTCTTCCGTCCTCCGTCTTGTTATTGGCTCACCCCGCCCAGAGATGGAGTATTGGTTCGTTAGCTTATGACAGGTCGTTGAGGAATTCGTTTACTTCCGCTTCCGCTTCGGCACGGGTACGGCCGTACTTTTCTTGTACAACGCCGACCAGTTCTTCGTAACTGCCTTCTACGTGGGCCAAATCATCGTCGGTCAAATCAGCCCACTGCTGGCGGACGCGGCCTTTCAGTTGTTTCCATTTACCTTGCAAAATATCTTGGTTCATTTCGTTCTCCGTATGTTTGAACTGTATGTTTGTAATTGTTTGAGTTGTTGCGTATTTCGTATTGCGTAGTGCGTACCGGTTTTGTTAAGACGCGCTACGCACGACGCACTACGTGATTATGTCTTTCCCGGTGGTGCTGCTTATATGAGAATAAGAATAATCACGATGAGCAGCAGTAGGCCAAGTCCACCACTGGGAGCGTAGCCCCAACGCCGGCTGTAGGGCCAGGTGGGTAAGGCGCCGATAAGTAGTAATATCAGCAGAATAAGTAAAAGGGTTTGCATGTCGTGCCTCCTCTCTGTAGGTGTGTCAGCCCACTTTGTTGTGCGCTGTGCCACAATCTTGCCACGATTTTTGGGACAGCGATATGCGGGAATTCCCTACCATTTTGGGTGAAACACCCCCATCTTCGCTACTATCTGGGAATTCAGTCAAAAGACGGCTCTTTTGGATCTCAGGGGGTTGACACCAAATGTAGGGGCACCCCTTGTGGTTGCCCTCGACTGGGCAGGCACAAGGCACTGCCCCTACCCCGCGAAATCGCAAAGACCCCAAAAGACTTTAATCGTGAAACGTGACCGGAGAAAGCTCACGTATCACGCATCACGCATCACGCCAAACGCTGTCAAATTGTGAAGATATAGTCAGGAATCGGAGAGGGTATCAGCCAGGGTGGGGCTGAGGTAAAGGCGGCCTTGCCAGGCTGTTTTGATTGCCAGGGCCAGTTCTCTAACGGCCGTTCGCTTCAAAACATAGCCCTTAACGCCTTGTTGCAAGGCACGCTGCACAAAGGTCAGGTTGGCGTACATAGAGAGAATGACAATTTTGGCGGGGATGCCCAACTTTTGTATCTGTTCAATGGCCTGGAAGCCATCCATGTCGGGCATGGCGATGTCCATCACGATCACATCCGGATTGTGGGCCTCGGCCAGCTCTACCCCTTCACGGCCGTTGCTGGCTTCATCCACTACCCGAATGTCCGGCTCCTGTTGCAGCAGCCGGCGCACGTTGCGGCGCATATGGTGATGGTCATCAACAATCAATACGTGAATCATGACAATATTTTCCGGTGTAAAGATCAGTGAACGAGCCTACCTTTATTGTGGCATTAAATAGCCTGAATTGTTATGGGGGAATTCCCTACTATTAGTGGCCCAAAACAAGACACTTTCGGAATTTGGGCGGTTGGCAAACCGTAATGCGTAAAACGTAAAACGTAACAGAAAGACATTACGCATTACGTTTTACGTTTTACGGCTCCACAAAGATAAGCCCATGCTTGATCGCCTTACGTATCAGAGTGGGCAGATCGTTGACCTCCAGCTTGGACATCACATTGGCTCGATGTTTTTCAACCGTTTTGGCGCTGATAGTCAAAATGTCGGCGATGGCGTTGTTGGTGTGGCCTTCGGCGATCAGTTGCAACACCTCTCGTTCGCGCGGGGTGAGCAGATCGGCTACGCTGTCGGGTTGCTCTGCGCCGGGTGGGGCCATCAGCAGGGACATGACCGAGTTGGAAATAGCCGGGCTGAGGTAGACTTCGCCCCGGCAGGCTGAGCGAATGGCCAGCAGCAGTTCGTCGGAAACGGAGCGCTTGAGCAGGTAGCCGCGCACGCCGCACTGCAAAAGCTGTTTGACCAGCATGACGTCGGCGTGCATAGAGAGGATGACGATTTCGGTGGGACAGTTGAGGGCCTTGATGCGCTCGGTGGCCTGCCGGCCGTCAAGTCGCGGCATGGAGACGTCCATAACCACCACTTCGGGCTGGAGGGACTCGACGAGGGCAACGGCCTCGTCACCGTTGGCTGCTTCGCCGATGACGTCAATGTCACCGGCAGCCTCGAGCAGGGCAATCAATCCCTGGCGGACCAGGTGGTGGTCGTCGGCAATGATGACTCGGATCATGTGTAGTCCTTATGTCTCTTACCGCCAAGATGCAAAGGGCGCAAAGATTAGACTTTCTTTTCTTGGCGTTCTTGGCGTCTTAGCGGTGGTTCTTTTCAGGGATGGGGACAACGGCCGTTAATTGCGTACCCTCTCCTGGTTTTGAATCAATGATCAACTCGCCGCCCAGCAGCATGAGCCGTTCTTCCATACCCATCAGGCCCATGCCGTGGCCGTGGGGAATCTGCGACCGCTGCCGGCGTATTCGGAAGCCCTGGCCGTCATCAGCTACTTGCAGCCATAGCTGCCCATCTTTACAGCGTAAGTTGACGGCAATTTCGGTGGCGTTGGCGTGTTTGGCGGCGTTGGTCAGCCCTTCCTGTACAAAGCGGTAGAGGGTGGTAGCCAGCGGGTTGGGCAGCGGCGGCAGGTCTGCGCCCTGATAGCTAATGGGCCGTTGAATGCGCTCGGAGAAGTCGCGGCACAAGCCTGCCAGCGAGGCATCCAGGCCAAAGCGGTCTAGCACCGGCGGGCGCAGATTGTGGGCCAGCCGGCGGATGCTTTCCATGGTTTCGTCGGTGAGATTGATGGCGTCGTTGAGGCTGTCACTAACGGCCGTTAATTCTTCTGGTAAACTGGCTTGAATCAGTTCTAGACTGATCTTGAGGGCGGTCAACGCCTGACCGGCCTCATCGTGTAGCTCCCGTGATACCCGCTGTCGTTCTTCTTCCTGGGCCTCGACTACCCAACCGGCCAGATGGCGCAGCCAGCGTCTACTTTCTTGCAGGGCTTCTTCGGCCTGCGTCCGTCTGATGACGCGCCCCAGTTGGAGGGCGATATGTTCCATGACCTGGGTCAAGTTGTCGTCGAGATCGGCCGTTTCGCTGGCGAAGAACTCAAGCAGGGCCACAACCTCGTCACCGGCCAGAACAGGGATGATGAAACGGCCGTTAACGGCTGTTTCTGCGTCGGTCCGGGCAAAGAGTGGGTTCTCGGTCAGGTCTAGCCAGCCAGGGCGGTCCTGGTTTTGGGCCAGGCTCAGCCAATCGGCCTGCTCGGTTTGGGCTGCTGTGGCTGCGTCTTGCAGAAAGTTATACCGGTCGTCGGCGCAGTGCCACAGCCCGGCCGAGACCAGTTCGCCTTCGTTGGTTTGGGCGCGAATGTAGACCTGTCCGGCCGGCCAGTGCATATAGTCACAAATCTTGTCCAGGGCAAATTGGAGTAGTTCCTCGACCGACTGGGCCTGGTTGGCGGCCACGGCCACCTCCTGCAGCAGGCGGAGCGTGTCGCTCTCACGCTGGAGGGCTTCTTCGGCTTCTTTGCGCTGGGCGATTTGCTGTTTGAGCAGCACCAGCCGCTTTTCGGTCCGTTCCTCGAGGGCAACGCAGGCGGCTCGTAGCCTGGTATAGGCTGCCTGCCATTCGGAGAGGGTGGCGTTGGGAGACGGATCAGTCAGGCTAGATGGCATATCTTTCGACCTCAGCGGTAGAGCAGTTATACTCCGGCAGAATGAAAGTTAACAGCAGGCCATCGGCCCGGTAGCAAACGCCCGTGACCGTGCCAGGAATGGCCCGCCGCTCCATCTCGGCGATCATTTCGGCACTAACGGCACGAAAGCGTTGGTGCCTCATGGTGTCGAGCAGGGTATCGTCAATCATGGTTCCGCTTCATCCTCATCATCTTCTTCTCGTATGGCCTGTTCCAGCGTGGCGATAGTGCGGGCCACGTTCTCGATGGCCACACGCTGCTTACGGTACAGGTCCGACTCGCTCATAGCCAGACGACGGGCCACATCACGCACCCGCTTGCCCTGGACGAATTTCATTTCCAAAATATTGTAGAGAATCCATTCGGCCGTGGTCATGCTGCGCTCGCCTTCCGGCTTTTGCAGTGCGATGGCCTGGCCTAAAATAGCGCGGAGGGCGTTGGTGGGGTTGTTGTCATGCTCTTCCAGGGCGCGCTGCACCACCTGCAAGCCGAGCAGGGGGCTGTCGGTGAGTTTGGGGCCGCCCCAGTAGTGGCTTAAGGCATCGCGCACCATATTCTTGAACTCATCGGGGTCGTCGATAAGGGCCTCTTGTTCGGCCTCGGTGAGAACGGGCAGGCCGCCGAAGCTGGCCTGGCTGCGCCGCTCTTGCAGGGCGGTGATTTCGGGCAGCAGACCCTCGACAGCGGCAAAAACCTCTTGCTGCAAGATACGGTCGGCCAGGGCGTCGGCCGTTTGCTCTAGCAGCCGGTCGAGGATAATCAGCTCGACCTCGTTGAAATCGGGTACGGCCGAACGCGCCTGCATCCCGAAAATCCCCAGGACTAACTCGTGGCTGTCGTTGTATAACGGCCGTATCCAGAAATCATGCCAGACCACAAACTCTCCGATTATCTCCAGGTCGGGCTGGAGCTGGCCGTTATCGGTCGAAACTGACAAATCTTGCCAGTTGGCATCTTGCAGGATTTTGTCCGCTTCGGCTAGAGGGCCAACGACCGCTTCCAGCTTAGGACCTTGTTCGGTGATGGCGGCGACAAAGGCGGTGGGGGTTCGCAGCGTTTCGCAGGCGGTGGCCAGCACGATTTCCAGGAATTGTTGCAGGTCGCTGGTGGTCAGCACCCGGTCGCTTAACTGCTGGATGCGGCGCACGTCGGGGTCATTGTCCAGTTGAAAGATGCGCTCTAACGGCCGTTTATACGCATGAATGGCCCATTCGACCAGCATTACCGTCACCACCAGCGTAAAACCGAGGGCGGTTTCCGTTTCCAGGCCGAGGATAGGGCTGCCGCGACTGACCAGCACAAACACCAGCAGCACGATAGAACCGGCCAAGGGCACACGGGCCATATATTTGTACAGTCGTACCCGCACCACGCGGTCAGGCGAAGCGGCGCCGAAGTAGATCAGGTGGGTGGTCAGCAGGGCAAACATGATGCTGACCACGATGTTGCCGGCAATCAAGACGAGCCACAACAGGAGCGGCACTTCTTGAATCTGGCTGCCGCTGAGCGCCAGGTAGGGAAAGACAGCCAGCGGCGCGGCCAGCAAGGCCAGCAGGGTGGTGGTGAGGCGTTGGCGGGTGGTAGTGGTCATGGCCCGCTGCCGCGCCCGCCAGACGTTGTAGATGGAAACGGCCGTTATCAGCCAAAAATAAAGGGCAAACAGGGGGAACAGCGGCCCCGTTTCCAGGCTGGGTACGCCTGCCTGCGGCAAAATCTGCCCGGCGATCAGGTCGCTAAATAGAATAATGCCGCCGATGACCAGGCTGCTGCCGTAAGTCAGCCATACCCAGCGACGACGCGGGGTCAGGGTGGCGCGAGTCAGGGCCAGCAGCGTTTCCGAGAGATGGTACAAACCGGCCGGCACCAGGGCGATATTGACCCACTGCATTTCTAACCAGGCCTGGGCCGTATCTGACACGATGGTCCGGCTGACCAATAGTTCAGCCAGATAGACCAGCACCACAAAGCTGATCAAGGCGCAAAAAGCCCGCATCACCGGTATCCGCAGGCTGCGCCCCAGATTGTACAAGACAACGGCCGAACCAAAGATGACAATGATGGCCTGTAAAACGTCGTTTATGAGAGAAAATATGTCGGGTAAAGCGTCCATACTTAAATGGGTGACGGGGATGGTGGCAACTTAAGCGATGGTTTCTGCCAGCCTGATGGCTCCCGCTTGCCAGCTTCTTCGGCCAGTCGATCGGTACGATTAGAATGGCTGCTTGGCGGACGGGGTGGCAAATCCTCCCCTTCCATCAGGGCCACAAATTCGGCCGCTTCTAGCGTTTCCATTTCCAGCAGCGTATGGGCAATCAGTTCCAACTTGTCCCGATTATCGGTGAGCAACTGGCGGGCGCGGTCATAGGCCTCATCAATAATCAAGCGCACTTCGGCATCGATTTTTTCGGCAATAGCGTCCGAATAGTCTCGCTGCTCACTGATTTCCCGCCCCAAGAATACCATCTCCTGGGTTTCGCCGTAAATGCGCGGCCCCAGAGCATCACTCATGCCATACTGCGTTACCATGGCGCGGGCCATTTTTGTGACCTGCTTGAGATCGCTGCCGGCCCCCGTCGTAATTTCACCGAAAACAATCTCTTCAGCTACCCGGCCCCCCAGGGCACTGGCAATCAGCGCCTTGAACTTAGACCGGCTGTAAAAATGGGCATCCTCTTCCAGATACCAGGTGACGCCCCCGGCCATGCCGCGGGGAATAATGGTGATTTTGCGTACTGTTTGGGCGTGGGGCAGCAGGTGGCTGACAATAGCGTGCCCCGCCTCATGATAAGCGGTGATTTCCCGCTCCTCCGGGCTGATTACCCGACTGCGTCGTTCAGGGCCTAACTGCACCCGCTCAATCGCTTCTTGAAACTCGGGCATACCAATATTACGCAGATTGCGTCGCGCCGTTAGCAGCGCGGCTTCGTTCACCGAGTTTTCAATATCTGCTCCCACAAAACCCGGCGTGGCTCTGGCCAGCACCGTCACGTCCACGCTACTGGCGATTGGTTTGCCCCGCATATGGACGCGGAAAATCGCCTCGCGTCCTTTGTAGTCAGGTTTGTCGATTATGACGCGCCGGTCAAAACGGCCGGGTCGCATCAGGGCCGGGTCTAAGATGTCGGGCCGGTTGGTGGCCGCCAGAATAATGACGTGGGTGTCGGTATCAAAGCCGTCCATTTCGACCAAAATCTGGTTGAGGGTTTGCTCTCGCTCGTCGTGTGAACCGCCCAAGCCGGCCCCACGCTGGCGGCCCACGGCGTCAATCTCATCTATAAATATGATACACGGACTGTTGCGCTTGGCCTGTTCAAACAGGTCGCGCACCCGGCTGGCCCCAACGCCTACAAACATCTCCACAAATTCGGAGCCGGCAATAGCAAAAAAGGGCACGCCAGCTTCGCCAGAAACCGCTTTGGCCAGCAGCGTCTTGCCCGTGCCCGGACTGCCAACCAGCAGCACACCTTTGGGAATACGGGCACCGAAGCTGATAAACTTTTCCGGTTCGCGCAGGAATTCGACCACCTCGGCCAACGACTCTTTGGCCTCTTCAGCCCCAGCTACGTCTTGAAAAGTGACCGTAGGGTGGTCGCTGTTGAACATGCGGGCACGGCTTTTGCCAAAAGAGATAGCCTGGTTGTTGTTGCCCTGAGCCTGTCGATAAAAGAAGTAGAGAAGCGCGATGATTAAAACGGCCGGCAGAAAAAAGGCCAGCGTTGGTAGCCAGGTGGCCCAGCGGCTAGGGCGTTCGTAATTGATGATCAGGCCAGCTTCTTCGTACACCCGGCTGCTGATGCCGTAATTGCTCAGTAACTCCTCAAGACTGCTGACACCGCTAATGTTTGTTTCAGCGTTGGGCCGCTGTTCATTGACGTAATGGACAGTGACCAGCCGCCCGTCGCCGGCTACGTCGAGGCGGGCTACTTCATTTTGTTGAATTTGCTGGGCGAGTTGACTAATGGTGATGGCGTCGGTTGGCGAGACAGAGCGGCTGTAGCTCCAAATAAACGCGACCAGAGCGGCCCCCAAAATGAGGTAAATTAGCCAGCGTGTTGTATTGTTTCCGCTCATGGTGATGCCTCTTAATCGCTCGCTCTTTACTTAACCGACCCAGGCCTGATAGACCGCATACCAGAGCGGGATCAGACCAAGCATGAGGATCAGAGCCGCGATGCCCAAACCGATAGCTATCCAGTCAGGCGGTGGCACATCGGCCTTAGGCGCGGGAATGTGGATCGTGGCTTTATCGGGCTGGTTTGCCGGCTGGGCCATAGTGGAGCTGGCAAAGGCCGGTTCCGCAGGATGGGTTGGGGTTTCATCTCTGGCCTGGTCCCGAATTGGCGTTGCTAATTGGAGCGGGGTCTGGTCGCTATCGTCGCCAGGCAACCGCTCAAACACCGCAGTTGGCTGCTCACTAACGGGCACATTGGTGGGTACGTTCGTGGGCACGTTGGTAGGCACGTTGGCGATAGCTGGATGGCGCTGGGTGCCGGGGTATAATGGACCTGTTTCCTCGACCGTCGTCTGACGATAGGTGCTGAGAATGCGTCCTAACTGTCCGGCTGTACGGTAGCGACCGGCCGGTTCTTTAGCCATCACTTTCTTGATTATTTGCTCAATCTGGCGGGGCACGGCCGCGTTGTACCGCGTAACGAGAGGCGGTTCTTCCTGAAGATGTTTTAAGGCCAGAGCGGTGTGCGATTCGGCCGTAAAGGGTAGCTGGCCACTGAGCAGTTCAAACAAGATAACGCCAATGGCGTATACGTCTGAGGCAGGGCTGGGGGTTTCGCCAGCGGCCTGCTCTGGCGAGAAGTATTGGGGTGTGCCCCACACCTGCTGTGGCCGGTGGGCAGTGGCCTGGCTCATGGCGCGGGCGATGCCAAAGTCGGCTACCTTGACCCGGTCGTCGTAAGTGACCAGGACGTTTTGTGGCTTGACGTCGCAGTGGACCAGGTTAGCGCGATGGGCATAGCCAATGCCGGCGCAAATTTGAATGGTGAGGTCTAAGGCACGGTTCAGGGGAAAGAAACGGCCGTTTCTGCCGTCTGACTGCCCGTAGAATTCCCGAATAATCTGTTTGAGTGTCTGGCCTTCCACATATTCCATGACGATATAGTGGCGGCGCAGCCCCTGGCCGTCTTCATCCTGGCCGATGTCATGGACGGTGACAATGTTGGGGTGGGTGAGGTTGGCCACGGCGTGGGCCTCCTGCTGGAATCGCTGCAGAAAGCCTTCATCGTCGGTCAGGCTTTCGTGCATCATCTTAATGGCCACCAGTCGCCCTAGCGATAAATCCTGCGCTTTGTAGACGATGGACATGCCGCCGCTGCCAATGCGTTGCAGGAGTTTGTAACGGCCGTTTAGAACAATTTCACCGGTTAGCATACTCAAATTGTAATCGGTAATCGCTGTGGGTCAAGTTGGCTTGAGGGGGTACAAATGGCATATAATACGTAAAACGTGAAACGTAAAACGTAAAACCTAAACACGATCCTTTACGCATTACGTTTTACGCATTACGTCAGAAACTGTTTACCATGAGGAGATACAATGAACTTCGACTTTTCCCCTGAACAAAAAGAGTTTCGCCATTTTGTACATGAGTTTGTGGCCAACGAGGTACGGCCGTTGGCTCGTCATACGGATGAAACGGCCGAATTCAACTGGACGGCCGTTAAGAAAATGGGGCCGCTGGGTCTGCTAGGACTGGAAGTACCCGAAGCTTATGGCGGGGCGGAGATGGATGCTATCAGTGCCACCATTGCTGTGGAAGAGCTGGGCTGGGGCTGTGGCTCCACGGCGCTGGCCGTTTCGGCCCATAACGGCCTGGCCCTGGGTCCCATTGTGCGCTTTGGCAGTAAGGAGCTAAAAGAAGCATGGCTGCCCCGCCTGGCTACCGGCGAGGGTCAGCTGGGCTGCCTGGCCTTGACCGAGCCGGGGGCTGGTTCGGACTTACAAGGGGGTGTCCGTACTACCGCTCGCCGCGAGGGCGATGAGTGGGTGGTTAACGGCAATAAAATGTGGACCACCAATGCCTCCATTGCCGATATGATCGTAGTGCTTTGCCGCACCAATCCGGCCGGCGGCAGTCGCAGTTTGAGCCACATTTTGGTGCCTACCGATGCGGCCGGCGTTACCATCGCCCCGCCTGAAAAAAAGATGGGGCTGATGGGGTCACCTACCCATGCCGTTAGCTTTGACAACGTGCGCGTGCGGGCCGGTAATCTGGTTGGGGAAGAGGGGCGCGGTTTGCAGCAGACACTGGCCACGCTGGATCACGGCCGTATCAGCATTGGTGCGTTGGCCTTAGGCATTGCTCAGGCTGCCTACGAAGCTGCCCTTAACTATGCCCACGAGCGGCAGACGTTTGGCCAGCCCATCAGCCAGCATCAGGCAGTCCAATGGATGCTGGCCGACGCCGCTACCGAAATTCAGGCTGCCCGGCTGATGGTTTATTGGGCCGCCTGGCTCAAAGACCAGGGTCAACCCATTACCCAGGCTGCCTCGATGGCCAAACTATTTGCTACCGAAGTCAGCGAGCGCGTCTGCCGTAACGCGGTCCAGGTTCA
This sequence comes from Anaerolineae bacterium, assembly GCA_007123775.1. Classification (GTDB taxonomy): domain Bacteria; phylum Chloroflexota; class Anaerolineae; order Promineifilales; family Promineifilaceae; genus SLGK01. The sequence continues at coordinate 55,292 of SLGK01000117.1, forward strand.
CGGCGGCTATGGCTACAGCCGCGAGTTTGAGGTAGAGCGCATGTACCGCGACACGCGTCTGATGACCATCGGCGAGGGCACAAGTGAGATTCAGCGTCTGGTCATTGCCCGCCACATCCTCAGCTAGCGGGTAGAGTATAGAGTGTAGAGTGTAGAGTAGGGAGTGTAGAGTGCTTTCCCCTAACTCTAACTCTAACTCTATTCTCTACACTCTATTCTCTACACTCTATTCTCTATCTCTCTTGAAGAGGGATTTGACCGAGCCTACTAAACTTCGTGTAGCGACTTTGGCCTTAATTGCCTGCTGCTCTGACTGATGAGCCGTTGCTAGCGCCGTCATCAGGTCAGCAGCCGTTTCATAGCGGTTCCAATCCTGCCGCCACAGGCAGTTTTTGACAACGCGGTATGTGGCCTCGGTCAGATCCGTACGGACTTCGTGCAGGGGTATTTCGCGAGGTAGTTCAGTTCGCTCAAAAATGTCCCAGTCGGAACGGGGCAGGTAGGGGCGGTGGGTGGCCAGCAATTCGTATAGGATAATGCCCAGCGAGTAGAAGTTGCTAGGGCCGCTCAACGGCTTGCCAGCGAGCTGTTCAGGCGAGGCGTAATCTAGCTGCGGCGGAGGCTGCCGCGGATCTGGTGGGGGTACGGGCGGCTGGGGGGCAATGGGTACAGACAGATCGATAAGCATTAAACGGCCGTTTTCACCCACGATCAGATGAGCAGGTCGCAGGTCATGATGAAAGATGCCGACTGGATGAGCGGCTGCCAGGGCCGAAGCCAGGCCGTGTACCAGCATCAATAGGTCGGGCACATCAGGCCAGTTGTCAGCCTCGCGCCACTGCTCGATTTGTTCAGCCAGGGTATGGACGGGCACGTAAGCGATGATACCATAAACGTATTGTGCCGAAGCTCCCTGCTCTTTTTCTGTGTTGGTCGCAGGTGGCACAGGAGTGGCCTTGCCGCTCTGCAAAACAGGTGCAATGTGGGGGTGTTCCAGATGGCGGACCGTTTCCAGACGACGTTGGAAGCGGCCGGCGAGGTTGACATCTTCGCTTACCGGCTGATTCATGATTTCGACAAAGACCGGCTCCTTCTGCCGTTGGTCCAGGGCCAGATAGAGACTGGTTAATGGTCGCCGCAGCAGGCGCTTCTCCAGATAATAATGGTCAATGGTGTAATGGCTCAGGTCCGGCTTGGTCATTCCATCCTCAATATCACGTGAGTCAACTGAAAAAACCGAGTTTTTTGCTCATGCATCACAATCACCAGAGTGGTTGGCCTTGAAAAACTCGGTTTTTGGACCTTTTTTCAATAGAGTCACACATTGATTTACGACAGCAGTAGTATCATAGGCTATCGTGAGCATCTCGGCGACTTAATCATATCATAAATCGGGTCTGGTTGTGAAGCATGTCTGCTGCACTTTAATCAGGACAGGTCGGATCGGCTGTACAGGTGACGGGAACGGCCGTGCATGCATAGTTTAACCGCATTCCCAGATAGGGCGAGGGATCGATGGTGTTGTCAAAATCTAGCTCATTCAGATAGTTGCCCCGGCCGTCATCCTTCACCATAGAAAAATGGAGATGTACCCAGATGGGCCGGCCTGATTCCCCGTTAAAGTCCCCCGTATGGCCCAAAAAGGTGCCCTGCTCTACATACAAATCTCGCGTACCCGGCGGAATGGCGTCGATGATAAAGCTGTTGCCCGCCTGGTCGGCCATGTGGGTGTAATAGAGCCAGATTTGACGACCGGGTTGCAGCGGGTCATTGGGAATGCGGATGATGAGCGAACTGCGCCAGTGGCTTTCACGAGTGACGTAACCGTCATGAGCGGCATAAACCGGCGTAATGCCGGGTGCGCCGGGGCTAAAGATGTCGATGCCTTGATGGGGGTTGCGCGGCGTGTAGGGCGCACGCGGGTCGGCATAGAACAGGCCGACAAAGCCTTCGCTTGGCAGAATAAAAGGTGCGCCGGGGCAAGGCTCTTGCTTGACCGTGACCAACGCCTCGCGGGTAGCCGCGTCGCCGCCCGACCAGGCCCAAAAGGCCCGGTTGCGCGGGTCGTCCGGCTGTAGCAAAAACGGGACAATGCCCGCCGCCCAATACCAGCCGGCCAGCAGCAGGAGGCCAAGCAGGCTCAATGCGACCGTGGCCCACTTCGATTTTCTTTTTATGTCCATACCGGAATTCCCGGCAGCGTAAAGCTAAAGCGGCCGCCCCCATTTTCCCCGTTTTCAGCCCAAATACGGCCGTTGTGAGCCGCCACCGCCAGTTTGCAAAAGGTCAGCCCCAGACCGGTTCCCTGTACCTGCGCCCCGCCGGGATTGGTATGCAGATAGCGGTCAAAAATGCGGTCTTGATATGCTTCAGGAATGCCTGGCCCCGTATCTGTAACCGTGCAGCGGATACCCGGTTCATAATCCTCGCTGGCCGTTGAATCATGGGTTAACGTTACCGTCACACAGCCCCCGGCCGGCGTGAATTTCAGTCCGTTATCCAGCAGGTTGATTACAATTCGGCGCACGATTTCGCCATCGGCCCAGACAGCGGGCAGGTCAGGCGCAGACTCGTAGGTAAGTTTAACCTGCCGGATGTGCGCCAGGGGCTGTAATCGCTCAACGATTTGCGCCACCAGCGGCGGCAGCCGCATCGCTTCTGCCTCTATCATCGAGTGGCCTGCCTCCATGCGGTTGATATCCATTAAGGAATCGACCATGTCCAACATATCGTAGCAGCCTCGTCGTGCTTCGCCGACCAGTTCTTGGGCGGCAACCAGTCCGTCAACTTCCCCTTCAAGCTCGCTCAGCGTACTGAGAAAGGTGGTCAGCGGATTGCGTAGGTCGTGGACAATCATGCGGATCAAGTCGGTGCGCCGTTCGGCCAGCGCCTGCTCTTCGGTGACGTCGCGCAGAACGATGAGCCAGCCCATCAGTTGGCCTTCGTCGCTGCGAACGGCCGCTTCGGTGCGCTCAATGTGGCGGGAAGAACGGCCGTTTTCCCGATCAAGTTGATAGAGGCAGCGGTCGGTTGGCGGGCTGTAGCCCTGTCGCAGTGCTGCCAGTCGCTCTTGAAAGGTTGGCCAGTCATAGCCCAGACCAGAAACGGAATTGACTGCTAAGGCGTCTTTCACATCAGGCAACAAACTGGCGGCCACAGGGTTAAGGAGCAGGATACGGCCGTCGACGTCCAGCAGTAGCACCCCTTCCTGTACCGTCATCAGGAGTGCCTGCAACTGCTCCACGCGGCGAGCCAGGGCTTCATCGGTCAGATTATAAAGGCGCACCGTTTCGCTGTGCAGACGGGCGTTTGCGATGGCGGCGCTGGCCTGTGCCGCCACCGTTTGTAGTACCTCCCGGCTCCAGCGGCTAAACGGCTGCGGGTTGGTTAGGCGTTGCAGCACCATGACACCCGTGACCTGATTGGTGCGTGTCAGCGGCAGGCCGAGCCAGGCGGCGGGCTGTGGTTGTGGTGGCGTCAACTGGTGACGCTGGGCAAAATGAATGTTACGGCTGTCTATATCTAACACCCGTTTTTCGCGTAGCACCCAGCGCGTAAAGTCATCCAGATGGTCGTGGGGGACAGGTTTAGTAACGGGTGAGTCACCAGAATCAGGATAAGTTGTCTTGAGCGCCGTGTCTTCGGCTACAAGCAAGTAAATTGTGAACTGTTCGCTGCTGACCAGGCTGGCGACTTGCTGGCCTAGTCGTTGCAGAACATCATCCAACTCTAATGTTTCGCGTAGTGATAAGGCAATACTATTCACAACACGCATCTGAACCAACTGCTGCTCGACCATATAGCGGCGTTGCCAGGAAAGCCAGATGAGAAGGCTGACCCCCATTACGCCGGCAGCAAAGAGAATAAACAGAGGCAGACCCACTTCGGCAAAGATGAAGGCGCCCAGTATGGCAAATGGCTGGGCCAGCAGTCCGGCCACGACTAGCGACAGACTCTGCCGGGTAAGGAAATCACTAAACGGCCGCTTATCAACGAGCCATAACAGACCACTTAGCAGTAGATGGACCAGGCCATAGGCAAGTGCCAGCATTACCAGGGTTGGCAATTCAGTTTCGGACGCTGGCGGTAGGGGAATCTGGCCACCAGCCTGCGTGTAGCCAAGGTAGGCTGCCAGCAACGCCATCAGATAAACGACAATTGTGCCCAGCCGCTGCCGCCAGGAAGGGCGGGCCAGGTTGATAGTATCCCAGGTGGGCTGCCACAGGGGGCGGGCCAGTTCGGCGGTAACGTGGCTGATTAGGGCGAGGAGAACGGCCGTTTCTAACCCCAATATCAGCAGACTACTCACCGCCACCACCGGCACTAAACCGACTAATCCCTGGGACGAGGGCAGGCTAAAGTTGATCGTGACGACGTAGAGCAGTAGCAGCAAAATAAGCTGCGGTGCTTCTGGCAGTTGGGTTGTAGCCCAGATGGCCAACAGCAGCCCCGTAAACAACAGCAACCATTGGCCAAACCGACTGATCTTTGAAGACATAA
>SLGK01000286.1 GCA_007123775.1 Anaerolineae bacterium
CAAAACTGGCACTTTGTGCATCTCCAAAATCGTGGCACTTATGTCAACACAGCGCCGTTTTTGCAAATGGTTTTGATTAACATAAACTGTTATCTTGGTTGACATAAACTTTATTTCCTTTATATGCACAATTGGTTGGGTTTGTCAAACACCAGTTAGCGGAAAGTAGAGTTTAAGGAGAGAATCAAATGAATTTCATAATTTGGCTTATCGCAGGTGCTCTCGTTGGTTGGATCGCCAGCATGATAATGGGTACAAGTGGCCAGCAGGGTATGATCCTCAACATCATTGTCGGTATCGTCGGCGCGTTTGTGGCCGGTCTGGTATTGACGCCACTGTTTGGTATTGGCACTATCAACCAGAGTGAATTTAGTTTACCAGCTTTACTGTTGTCGTTAGGCGGGGCCATCATCCTCCTGGCAGTGATCAATCTTTTCCAGGGGAAAGGACTGGGCCATCGCTGAGGCTAAACAAAATTGTCTTCTTCCCGAAGATTCTCAGTAGTACGCGAGAAAACGGCATCCTGCCGGAGGTTGGCGTAAAGTCAACCTTCGGCAGGGTCATTTTGCAGCGAGGTGTGACATGTCACAAATTCAAGAGCAGACATCAAAAGTTAGAACGTCACAACGAGAGATAGACCAGGAACAACGTATCTTTTCGTTTAAGGCTACCCAGTTAATTTGGCTGGCGTTGGGCCTGATTGAAGCGTTGATTGCCATGCGCATTCTGTTGAAGGTAATTGGGGCCAATGCCGAAAGTCTGTTTGCCGTCATTATTTACGGCGTTACTGATATTTTCCTCTTCCCCTTTGCGGGGCTATTAGGAACACCTGCCTCTGGGGGGATGGTGTTGGAGCTAAGTTCACTTATCGCCATGTTAGTCTATGCGTTGTTATTCTGGGCGATAGAACGAGTCGTCTGGGTGCTCTTCTATCGTCCACGTGGCGCAACCGTTGGTGTTACCCAAACGAAAACCCGCGAACAGAGCAACCTGTAGCGTAAACAACTCTGTTGGTGCTGGCGAACTGGAAAGTTTGCCCTATATTTTCGAAGGAGACAAAACAATGAAGCGTAATAATGACAAAGACAAGAACAATAGTTTAAGCGGCTTTTTAACCGCACTGGTTTTCTTATCCGGACTGCTGTTAGGTGGTCTGATCGGCTCGGTCGTGACGCTGCTGCTGGCTCCGCAATCTGGCCAAAAGACACGGCGGCAAATCCGGCGCAAAGGCGAGGATTTGCGCGAGCAAACAACTGACATGATAGAAGACAGTGCAGCCCAGGTCCGCGCCAAAACCCATCAGGTCACAACCGCTATCCACGAGCAAACGGACGCGCTGCAGCAGCATGGTCAGGACGTTGTTGACGAAGGCAGGGAGCGTTTTGCTACAGTTGTGAAAGCCGGGAAAACGGCCGGGAAAGCGGCCGTTCACGGTGACTGATTACTACCCGTTTAGAATTAACTTCTTGCAGTTTTGTAGGATTGGTTCAATTTAATTGAACCAATCCCGTTTAAGGAGAAATCTCATGTTGTGGACTATCATCGTTATTCTACTAATCTTGTGGCTGCTTGGCTTTTTAGGTGGCAGTATAAACCCAAAACTCCGCACTGGCAATTGGATTCACACGCTGATCGTTATCGTCATCATCCTAGTCATATTGCAATTGCTTGGCGTGGTGTAATTTCCTAGCGTGTACCACAGTTCTACAACCAACCCTCGCCACAGCTTGTGGCCACAGCTTGTGGCCACAATTGATGGCCACAAGCTGTGGCTATAACCAACGCTAGATAAAAATTGGCAAACTTCCCAGAGGGTTATTTTGTTGGAGAGAAAAAAGGAGTATTTTTCATGCAAGCTATCCCCTTACACGATAACTGGATTTTCCACGACGACAACCCGTATGCTGAGCCGCTTTTTGTGAATGAAAACGGCCGTATTCTCCGCTTCGCTCTCAAACCCGGCCAGTCCGTTCAAGAACATACCGCCCCTAACTCGCCGGTCTACATTGTAGTCCTCAAAGGCGAGGGATTATTTTCCGGCGGCGACAGCCAGGAAGATCGCTTCGGCCCTGGCGACCTGTTGATTTTTGACACAGGCGAGCCGCACGCTATTCACGCCGAGAACGAGGAATTGGTGTTTGTGGCTTTCCTTCATGGCGTGCCCGAAGCGCCCTGGCACAGATAAGCTGGCGCTGTCCAGCAACCACATTTTTTGCTAAAAGCTGGAGAAATCAATGGATCTACTAGACAAAAATACCATAGTCGAACTATTAAGCAACCACGAGCCGCCCTGCCTTTCACTCTACCAAACAACCCACCGGCGGCATCCAGAAAATCAGCAAGATCCGATTCGCTTTGGCAATCTGGTGAAAGAACTGGAAGCGTCGTTGCTGCAAAAATATCCGGCAGATGAGATCGAGCCACTGCTGGAGCCATTTTTAGCCCTGGCCGATGACCGTGATTTCTGGAACCATACTCTGGACGGTCTGGCTGTATTGGCGACGAGGCAGTTGTTTCGCGTTTACAAATTGCAGCGGCCCGTGGCCGAGTTGACCATCGTGGCCGACACGTTTCACACCAAACCCCTGCTGCGCGTACTCCAGTCGGCCGATCGCTACCAAATCCTGGGCCTGAGCCGGCAAGAGATCAGGCTGTTCGAGGGCAACCGCAACGCTCTGGATGAGATCGAACCGGCCCCAAGCGTACCGCGCACGATTACCGAGGCGTTGGGCGATGAACTGTCTGAGCCGCACCTCACCGTCGCCTCCTATGGCGGCGTGACGGGCACACAGCACGGCGGATCGGGGGGAATGCAGCCGGGTATGCACCACGGTCACGGTGGCAAGGCGGCCGAAGTGGATGGCGACGCTGAACGATTCTTCCGCGCCGTTGATCAGGCTGTTCTGGAACGGCATTCCCAGCCGTCGGCCTTGCCGCTGCTCTTAGCAGCCTTGCCGCAGCACCATCACCTGTTCCACCAGTTCAGCCGCAATCCGTTTTTATTGAGGGAGAACATTGATATTAACCCGGATGCCCTGTCCCTTGAGGAGCTGCGCCAACGCGCCTGGCAAGTCATCGAGCCACATTATCTGGCACGACGGGCCGCGTTGGTCGAGCAGTTCGGCAATGCCATGTCCCAGAATCTCGGCCATGAGCATCTAGAGCCGGTGGCGAAAGCGGTCGTTGCTGGGCGAGTGGCTACCTTGCTGCTTGAGGACGGCCGTGAAATACCCGGCCAGATTGACGCAGCTTCTGGCGCCATCCTCCCAGCCGACCTGGAGCGCCCGGAAATTGATGACGCGCTGGATGATCTGGCAGCCTTGACCCTGAAAATGGGCGGCGCAGTCGTCATCATGCCCCCTGAGCATATGCCGACGCAGACAGGCCTGGCCGCTATCTATCGTTATTGATTCGCGTGCTATTGATTCGCGCCATGCCGGGAGGTGTGACCGGGAGTTTAGCAGTTACACTGGTTTGAGGAAATAAGGAGATTACGATGATACGAATTGTGATTGCGGACCAGACAAAGTTTGTGTGCGATATTATGCGTGTCGTACTCTCCCAACAAGAGGATATCTACGTCATAGGCGGTGCTTCTGATGCAGAACAACTACATTTCTTGATTCCACAGTGTGATGTGGCTCTGGTTGGGTATAATTTTGTCGGGGAGAATACGGCGGCTTTAATCCAGGAATTAAGCTCCAAATATGAGGATGTAAGGCTGATCATCGTGGGGGTTCCTGAGGAATTCCTGCAGATTATACAGTTTATAGAGTCGGGGGTGATGGGCTATATCCTGAAAAATGAAGTCGCCAAAGATTTGATATGCAAGGTCAGAGCCACTATGAATGGCCAAGCGCTGGTATCGGATGAAGTGGCAGCGTTCATGATGCAGCACATCAATTATTTGGCAAATGACCCCTCGGCGTCCCTTAGCCATAGGAAGAAAGAGCAAATTGCTCTGCTCACCTCCCGCCAACGAGAGGTATTGAAGCTGATTTGTAAGGGGCTAACCAACCAGGAAATTGGCGCTCACTTGTATATTCAATGTGGTACCGTCAAGAACCATGTCCACCACATCTTGAAAAAGATAGGCGTATCCAGCCGGCGTGAAGCTGCATCGATTTACCAGATGTATCATCATGACAACGGCGCGGACGCCCCGAACAACCATCATCTACCCGCAGCCCAGTTAGCCCTAAGTAGTAAAAATGGCGCCAGACGCATGAACAAAAAATTCATTCCCCAGGTCGAACGGCCGTACGTTATTGATTCACGCAACACCGGGCACCGCTTACAAGGACAACAGAGATATGAAAATTCAAATTAACACTGACAAAAATATTGAAGCCGATGACGATCTGGCCGAACAAGTCAGAGCTATGGTAGGGGAGACCTTAGAGCGTTTCAGCGAGCGACTTACACGGGTTGAAGTCTACCTGAGCGACCAGAACAGCGACAGCAAGTTTGGCACCCATGATATGCGCTGCGTGCTGGAGGCCCGTCTTGCCGGCCGTTCCCCGACCGCCGTGACCCATGATGCGGCAACTTGGGAACAGGCTGTTGAAGGCGCGACAGAGCAGTTAATGCGCTCCCTGGAAAGCACGTTGGGACGATTAGACGATCACCGGCAAGGGGCAACGCCGCAAAAATATTTGTAGCCACAGCGAAGGAGGCAACGCGAATGTTCCCAATTGGTGATGACAACAGCGACAGGAAAATTTTCCCAATAGTCACCTATGCCCTGATTGCGCTCAACGTCCTCTTTTTCTTTGTAGAGCTAGGCGGCGGCGACGCTTTCATCCAGAAATGGGCTTTCGTACCCGCCCGCTTCGTAGCCAACCCTGTGGCCGACTCCCTGACGCTCTTCACAGCCATGTTCATGCACGCCGGTTGGCTGCACCTGGGCGGCAACATGCTCTACCTGTGGATTTTCGGCGACAATGTTGAAGATCGCTTCGGGCATGTCAAGTTTTTGATTTTTTACTTGGTTTGTGGTCTGGCAGCCACCTTCGCCCAATTAGCCTTTAACCTGGAATCAACCATCCCCAATTTAGGCGCGTCGGGGGCGGTAGCTGGCGTGTTAGGCGCTTACATTTTGCTGTTTCCTCGGGCTAAGATCAAGGTATTGCAACGCGGGGGCGTGATGCAAGTTCCGGCGTTGATCGTTATTGGTCTCTGGTTTGTGTTACAGCTTTTTAGCGGCGTTGGTTCTATCGCCGCCACTACCACAGACACAGGCGGCGTCGCTTATATGGCCCACATCGGCGGCTTTGTGGCTGGGTTTGCCCTGACCTTTTTGCTGCGGGGCAGCGATCCGCGCCCCAACCCGCGCCATACCTGACACTGCGGGAATTTTACGGTGAAGCGATGAATGAAAATCACCTCCCCCATCCCATGGCGTTGATGGTCGCGATATGCGCCGCAAATTCCTTCGTTTTACCCACTCCCCAAGTCAATGCGTTCCTGATGCCCTCCGGCGGATATCATAATGAGGACTATTTTAAGGCTGGCGACACAACAACCTTGCTATTTCTTGTCGTTGTCATGCCTGTGTTTTACTTTTTCTATCTATAAACCCAGAACCCAAAGGAGAAATCTCATGCTGCTCAAACATTTTTTTGTCAGTAAACTTGCCCACAGTTCTTACCTTCTCGCGGGACAGAATTATTGCGCCATCATCGATCCGCAGCGGGATGTTGATGTCTATATCACTGAAGCCCGTAAGATGGGGGTGGAAATCACCCACATTCTTGAGACTCATCTTCATGCCGATTTCGTTTCGGGCCACATGGACCTGGCGGAAAAAACCGGCGCAAAAATTTACGTGGCAAAAGCGGAAGAGTGTGCCTTTGACCACGTGGGGCTGGCGGAAGGGGATACCATAGAATTGGAGGATATGCTTCTCCAGGTATGGGAAACCCCCGGCCATACCCCGCACCACCTCAGCTATGTCGTGATTGACAAAACCCGGTCAGATAGCCCGATCGGCGTGTTTGTGGGCGATACGCTTTTTGTGGGGGATGTGGGCCGGCCAGACCTTTTTCCAGACATGGCGGAGGAACTGGCGGATAAACTGTACCACAGCTTGCATGATAAATTGTTGAAGTTGGATGATTATGTCGAAGTCTATCCGGCGCATGGCGCGGGTTCCTTGTGCGGCCGTGCGATGGGCGCCAAATGGCGCACCACCATCGGCTATGAACGCAACTTCAACGATCCTTTGCAAATCAAGAACAAATCCGCATTTATCAAATCGCTCACGGAAGATATGCCTCCTGCCCCCGATCATTTTAGCCGCTGCCGAGAGACCAACCGCCAGGGGCCGGCTCTGGTTGCCGACCTCCCCGCTATGGAGGAATTAAGCCCCACTCAATTCAAGGAACGCATGAGCGCCCCTGATATTGCCCTGCTGGATGCCCGCGGTTATCACGCCTTTGCCAGCCAGCACATCCCCGGCGTCTGGCATCTTGATCTCAACGGCAATTTCCCCACTTTTGCCGGCTGGGTTATGCCCACGAACAAGGATATTTTATTGATAGCGGATGATTATGAAAAAGCTGTGGAAGCTAATACTTGGGCGCGCCGGGTTGGTGTGGATAGGATTGTGGGTTATCTGAATGGCGGCGTGGTCGCCTGGGCCGTGGCGGGATTTAAGAGCAGTCATATCGAGGTGGCTTCGGCTGAGGAATTGCATGACATGATCACCGATGGCGACAGTTTTGTACTGCTGGACGTGCGAGCGCCGCTTGAATATGCCGATACCCATATCGAAGGCGCCATCAATATCCCGGTGACTGAACTGCGCACCCGTCACCATGAACTGGACAAGGACAAAACAACCGTCCTTATTTGCAGTTCGGGGAATCGTTCCGCGCTTGGAGCCAGCATTCTCAAACAGCATGGATTCCACGATGTTTATAATGTCGCCGGCGGATTGACTGGCTACAGCGCGGCCGGGTACATTCAGGAGTGTCGGGTTTGCGTCAATCCGCATGGCTCCAGATTCTTCACGTATCTCAGAGAAGTTACATAACAGCGAGATGCAGGATAAACAATGGAGGTCAATCTGATGGAATTTTTAACAGAAGTGCGCTGGTCGCCCTATGTAGCTGGAATTGGCATTGGTATCCTAAGCTGGTTCACCTTTCTCATCTCCAGAAAACCGCTCGCCTGTTCAACAAGCTTTGCCAGGGCCAGCGGCATGATTGAAAAACTGTTTGCGGGGAAAGAGGTTGATCTGAAGCCTTACTACCAGAAGATAGGGCTGGTCGTGGACTGGCAATGGATGCTGGTGGTGGGCATTGTCATCGGCTCGCTGATTTCGGCGCTGCTATCCGGTGATTTTCAATGGGTGTGGGTTCCTTCGCTCTGGGAAACCGCATTTGGCGACAACCCGTACCTGCGCGTCGTCGTGGCCCTGTTTGGCGGCGTTTGCATCGGTTTTGGCGCCCGCTGGGCAGGCGGATGTACCAGCGGGCATGGCATCAGCGGAACCTTACAGCTTGCCGTTTCAAGCTGGATTTCGGCCGTATGTTTTTTCATTGGCGGCATTATAACGGCGCACATTATCTTCACCTTAATTGGTTAGCGGGAGAGGGTCATGCAAACAAGTAAACCTATGGATAACTCGACACAGACATATGTACCAAAGAAAGAGATATCGCCGCTGCTCTGGGGATTGGCGTTCGGTATTGCGTTCGGCTTTTTGCTTCAGAAAGGCGGCGCGACAAAATATGACGTAATTGTCGGGCAACTGCTGCTCACCGATTTCACCGTCCTGAAAATTATGTTTTCCGCTGTTTTGGTCGGCATGATTGGTATTTATGCCATGAAGAGCCTGGGTTGGGTGGAACTTTATCCCAAAGAAGGCTCTGCGGGCATGAATATTATTGGCGGATTGATTTTTGGGGTAGGTTTTGCGGTCTTGGGCTATTGCCCTGGCACCATTGCGGGCGCTATCGGTAACGGCGCGCTGGACGCCCTGGTTGGAGGATTGGCGGGAATTTTAATCGGTTCCGGTATTTTTGCCGCCCTTTACCCGCGACTCAGTAAGGGCATTCTGATGAAAGGCTATTTTGGCGACCTGACCTTCCCGGGCTTGTTCAAAGTCAATGATTGGCTGGTCGTCATCCCCGCGGCAGCGCTCATTTTTATCCTGTTGTATGGGCTGGAACGGGCCGGTTTGTAACAGCTATACAAATGAAAGGAGCATAGAAAATGGCAAATAAAACGTCGCTGACTGTTATTCAACTAAACGATAGCCATGCCTATTTTGATCTACACCAGGAGATATTCTGGCAGGGTAATCAGGCAGTCTATCGTCCTGCGGGAGGGTATGCCCGCATGGCCACCATCGTCAAGAAGATTCGCGCCGAGAACCCGGAGCGGACGCTCTTTTGCGACTCCGGTGATACCCTTCACGGCACCTATCCCGCCCAGAAAACGGAGGGAGAGGCTTTGATCCCTATCTTGAACAGATTAGGTCTCGATGCCATGACCGCCCACTGGGAATTTGCTTATGGGCCGGAGACCTTTAAGCAGCACGCCGTGAAACTCAACTACCCGATGCTGGCAGTTAATGTGTACGATGAGGCTACCCAGGAGCGGTTCTTTCCGCCCTACAGCGTGAAGGAAATCGGCGGGTTACGGATCGGTCTCGTGGGCATCGCCTCCAATATTATAGATAAGGCCATGCCGCCTGCCTTCAGCGCCGGGATCCGCTTCACCCTGGGTCGAGAAGAACTCCCTGCCATCATCCATGTTCTGCGCGCCCAGGAGAAGGTAGACCTGGTCGTCCTCCTTTCCCACCTCGGCTTTCCGCAGGACATGAAGTTGGTGTCGGAGGTGGAGGGTATTGATGTTTGCCTGAGTGGCCACACCCATAATCGCCTGTATAAACCGGTCCTCCAGGGGAAAACGTTGATCATACAGTCGGGCTGCCATGGTTCTTTCCTGGGCCGCCTGGATCTGGAAATTGAAGGAGGAGGTGTCGTTGACTACCGGCACGAACTGATTGAGGTAGAAGCTAGTATCGATCCCGATCCGGAGGTAGATGACCTTGTCCGCCAGGCGCTCGCGCCTTATCAGGAAGAGCTATCAACGGTGGTGGGGGTAACGGCGACGGCCCTCAACCGGGCGACTTTGCTGGAATCAACGATGGACAATTTCCTGTTGCAGGCGTTGCTGGCAAGCACGGGGGCGCAATTGGCATTCTCGAATGGTTGGCGGTATGGCGCGCCCATCATTCCCGGAGAGGTGACGTTGAACGACCTCTATAACATCATCCCGATGAACCCGCCAATCTCAACGGTCGAGCTGACGGGCGAGGAAATTGTGGCGATGCTGGAGGAGAATCTAGAGCGAACGTTTGCCTGCGATCCGTATGAGCAGATGGGTGGTTACGTCAAACGCAGTCTCGGCTTCACGGCCTATATCAAGATTGAAAATCCAGCCGGACAGCGGGTGCAGCAGCTATTTGTAGGCGACGATCTGGTACAACCCGGACGCTACTACCCCACGGCCTTTATTACCGAACAAGGCGTCGCGCAGAAGTACGGCCGTAATCGTCAACAGCAGAGTGAGCGAGGCATAGAGGCACTGAGGGCCTATCTGGCCAGCCACCGCCCGCTGCGCGCAGAACTACGGGGCGCGTTCGTCGCGGTATAACGAGGCAGTCGGCTCAACATACATTATCCCCCAACTGGGGGGAGCAATATCCCCTGACCAGCCGATGCAGCGCTGCTGTTTCAGTGGTATGGTTTTGTTGTTAACCCTTTGCCTGGCGCTTTGTTTCCATAGCGGAGGCCGAAGGCATGAACAAAGGCAGCTTGATTAAAAATGAACCACGCCAAAAATAGTTTTGTAAGGAGAAACGATATGCACACAAAAGTTTTGTCAGCAACCACCATCATTGGCGACGACATTAAGAACGCGGCCGGGGAAGACCTCGGCAAGCTTGAAGATATCATGTTAGATGTGAGTAACGGCCGTATTTCCTATGCCGTTATCACTTTCGGCGGTTTTCTGGGTATGGGCAACAAACTGTTTGCCGTCCCCTGGTCTGCCCTTGTCTTGAACGCTGAAGAAAAATGTTTTTACTTGAACATAGACAAAGAGCAGTTAGAAAACGCGCCTGGATTTGACAAAGATCATTGGCCGAATATGGCTGACCATGAATGGGGTCGCACTGTTCACGACCATTACGGCGTTGCCCCCTATTGGGATTAAGCCGCTTTTAAGCGCTAACGCGCCGTTAGTACAGTATGGCGGAAATCGTTACCATGTTTGTAGGGGCAGGCCTTGTGCCTGCCCAAGTCAGGGTGACCACAAGGGTCGCCCCTACAAATAGGATGCGAATTTGAGCCGACTAGCGACATTTTCTTGACGATCTTGAAGACCAATCTGCGCGTGGTTCATTTTTAATCTGGCTAACTTAACCCAGAGCGGTGCGAAGCGGCCCGCAGCCAGCCATGAATGAAAATAGGACGCAGATTTTCAGGATTTACGCAGATTTATTCTTTTTTATCTGCGTCATCTGCGTTAATCTGCGTCCTATTTACAGAGGAGCTTTAATGTTTGAGCGAATTTTAGTCCCGTTAGAAGGATCTGCCCTGGCTGAATGTGTGCTGCCCCATGCCAAAGTCATCGCCCAGACAGTGGGGGCGCAGCTATTGCTGCTCCACGTAGTGGAACAAGAGGATGGCGACCGTGCCTCCCAAGCAGACCCGCTGGACTGGTATCTACAAAAAGCGGAAGCGCAATCCTATATCCGCCAGATTAGCCGCCAATGGCGGCAGAGCGACCTGTCTGTTAGCCACGCGCTGGTGGAAGGCCCGGCCGCCGAACGGGTGGTGGAATACGCTCACGACAATGACGTGGACTTGATTGTCCTCAGCAACCAGAGCCAGAGCGGGGTAGCCCAAAAGGTGATCTGGCAGGCGGGTAAATCCGTCATGTTGGTGCGGGCGGAGTGGCCGGCCGTTGCTACGCCTGATGAGATGGGTTACGGCCGTATTCTCCTCCCCCTCGATGGCTCACTACGCGCCGAAAGCGTCCTGCCCCTGGCCGCCCGTCTGGCCCAACACTGCCAGGCTGACCTGCTGCTGGCCCACATCGTCGCCCGGCCCGATATGGTCAACCGCCACACCCCCACCCCCGAAGACAGCGCCCTGATCCAGCAAATCACCGGCCGCAACCTGGCCGTCGCCACCGACTACCTGGCCCAATTGCAGCGCCGCCTGCCGCCGGAAACCCAAACCCGTTTACTGGTCGGCGATAACGTCATCGCCTCTTTGCATGATCTGGTTGAGCAAGAGCAAGTTGATTTGCTGATCCTGAGCGCGCACGGACATTCGGGGGGCAGCCAACGGCCGTTTGGCAACGTCGCCACCAACTTCATCACCTACGGCCTGGTCCCGCTGCTCATCGTCCAAGATATGCCATTCCCCAAAACCGGAGCGTCCAGCCAGAGTGATGTGGGAGGTCAGACCGTTGCTAACGCCAACTACGCCCATTGAGGTGCCCCCAACTGAAACGACGTCGCCGGAGGCTCTTAGCCACCTGGAACAGACTGCCTGCCGGGCGGCGGCCAGCCATCAAAGCATCGTCGCCGCGCCCCAGGCGAAACATCTGCTAGAATGGCTGCCGCAGCAGGCCAAACAACTGCGCCGGGGGCATCAGGCGTTCCGCGCCACCACAGCCGAAGCGCTGGCCTTTTCCTACGCCGCCGAATGGCTGCTCGACAATTTCTACGTGGTGGCCCAAACCCAGCGCCAGGTCAAAGAAGATTTGTCGCCCGCCTTTTACCGCAATTTACCCCGGCTCAACGCTGGCGGCCCGTTGCAAGATTACCCCCGCGTCTACGATCTGGCCCGCCGGCTTTTAACGGCCGAAACCTGCCAACTCGACCTGGAACGCATCCACAAATTTATCTGGGCCTATCAGGCCGTCACCCCCCTGACGATGGGGGAATTGTGGGCGCTGCCGATTATGCTGCGCCTGGTGCTGTTGGAAAGCCTGACGGAGGCGGTCGCCCGCCTGGCCAATCTGCCGCCAGACAGCGAGACGCCCCCCCCGCCCCTGCCCTACAGCCACACCGTTAGCGACACCGACGTGGTAGCCAACTGCATCCCCAGCCTGCGCTTGCTGGCGGGGGAAGATTGGCTTCTCTTCTTTGAGCGGCTCAGCCAGGTGGAGCAAATTTTGCGCCAAGACCCGGCCGGGGTCTATGCCCGCATGGATTTTGCTACCCGCGACCGGTATCGTCAGGCGGTGGAACGGCTGGCACGGGCGGCCGGGCAGGATGAGGCGGTGGTGGCGCAAACGGCCGTTTCCCTCGCCCACCGTGCCCAAAGCAAAAATGAGAATACCAATTGCCCCAGCCACCACATTGGCTACTACCTACTGGCCGCTGGCCTGCGCCAACTGGAGCAGGAATCCGGCTACCAGCCGCAAGGAGTCGCCCGCTGGCAGCGCCGGTTGGCCCCGCACGTCACGCCCCTTTACCTGGGCAGTCTGGGTTTGTTGACTTTCTTGGTGGCGCTGCCCTTTGCCATTTATGCCTTGCGGCAGGGGACGGGCTGGTTGGCGGCAACGGCCGTTTTCTTTACCCTCATCCCCGCCATCACCATCGCCGTCACCCTGGTCAACTGGCTCATCACCCACCTCAGCCCGCCCCGCGTCTTGCCCAAGCTAGACTTTTTACAAAACGGCGTCCCCGCCGACTGCCGCACCATGATCGTCATCCCCACCCTCATCACCCACGCCGCCGAAGTGGAGTCGCTGCTCAAGCAGCTAGAGATGCACTACCTGCGCAACCCCGACCCCCATCTCGCCTTTGCCCTGCTGACCGATTTTGCTGACACGGTCGCCGCCGCAGCCGCAGAAATGATCGCTTCGACGGCTACCTCTGCCAATATCCGCCTCCTGGAGCAGACTGAAACCGGTATTGAGGCGTTAAACAAACGATACCCCGGCCAACCCTTCTACCTCTTCCACCGCCAGAGCCAATGGAATCCCTGCGAAAACCGGTGGATGGGCTGGGAGCGGAAGCGGGGCAAACTGCACGAGTTCAACCAACTGCTGCGCGGCCACAGCCAGACCTCCTACGCCGTGCAGGTTGGCAACCTGGACATCCTGCCCCAGATGCAATACATCATCACCCTCGACGCCGACACCATCCTGCCCCGCGCCGAGGCCAACCGGCTGATCGGCGCATTGGCCCACCCTCTCAACCAGGCCCAATTTGACCCACAGAGCGGTAAAGTAGTCACCGGATACACCATCCTCCAGCCGCGCACCCAAATTCAGCCTGCCAGCGCCAACCGCTCCTTTTTCAGCCGCATTTTTGCCGGGGACAGCGGCTTTGACCTGTACACGCGGGCCGCTTCCGACGTTTACCAGGATTTGTTTGGCGAAGGCAGCTACGTGGGCAAAGGCATCTACCATCTGGACGACTTTGAGCGCAGTCTGGCCGGCCGCATCCCGGAAAACAGCCTGCTCAGCCACGATCTATTTGAAGGCATCTACGGCCGGGCCGGGCTGGCGACCGACATTGTGCTATATGAAGAATATCCCGGCCATTATGCCAGCAGTGCCCGCCGCGCCCAACGTTGGGTACGCGGCGATTGGCAGCTTTTGCCCTGGCTGCTACCCTGGGTCCCAGTAGATCCCCCCCCCGACCAGCCCCAAAAACGGCACAGCCGCAACGATTTGTCGGTGATGGGCCGTTGGAAAATTGCCGACAATTTGCGCCGCAGCCTGTTGGCCCCCATGCTCCTGCTGCTCTTTATTGTTGGCTGGGTTTGGCTGCCCGGTTCGCCGCTGGTCTGGACGGCGCTGGGGCTGCTCGCCTCGGCCGTTCCGCTGTTAACGGGTGGGGGCACGGCCGTTTGGCAAGCCATTGGCGGCGCAGCCTGGGCGGAACTGAAACGGCCGTTGCGCGACAGCGCCATCCGCTGGCTGCTCTTCTTAACCTTTTTGCCTTACGAAAGCGCGCTCACAGCGGCAGCCATCGGCGCCACGCTGTGGCGCTTGTTCATCTCCCGGCGCAATTTGCTGCAATGGACGACCGCCGCCGCCAGCGACCGCCGCTTTAGCCAGGGCAGCGCCCAAGAATCGGTCTACCGTCAATTATTATTGACCGGTCTGTTTGCCCTCGCCATAATCGGGCTGGTTTACTGGCGCAATCCGGCGGCGTTGCCTGTGGCCTTGCCCCTGTTATTCCTGTGGGCTATCGGCCCCCAAGTCGCCCACTGGATCAGCCAGCCAGACGGCCGTTCCGCCCCCCCTCTCCCGACCGCGCAACGTCAACATCTCCACACCCTGGCCCGCCGCACCTGGCTCTTCTTTGAGGAATTCGTCGGCCCCGACGACAACTGGCTGCCGCCCGACCATTTCCAGGAAGCGCCCCGCGGCGTGGTCGCCCACCGCACCTCTCCCACCAACATCGGCCTCTATCTTTTATCTATTTTAGGCGCGTATGATCTGGGCTATCTCAGCCCCATGACGCTGACCCTGCGCCTGCGCGCCACCTTCGACGCGCTGGACAGATTAGACCGGTATCGCGGCCATTTCCTTAACTGGATTGACACCCGCAGCCTGGCCCCGCTGCCCCCCAGTTACGTCTCCACCGTGGACAGCGGTAATCTGGCCGGCTCTCTGCTGGCCTTGAAACAAGGTCTGTTGGCCCTGCCGCAGCAGCCCGCCTGGAGTTGGCGGCAGTGGCAGGGCTTGCTTGATACGCTGGCCGTTTTAAGCGAGGCGCTGGATGGGGAGGGGGCTGCGTCCGCCTGCCAACAACAGATTGCCCAAATGCGCCAGCAAATCCTGGACGCGCAAGAGCAGCCAGCGCAGTGGGCCGGATTGCTACGCCAACTGCTGGCTCACGAACAGCCCGCCCTATCCACCTGCATGATCGCCCTGGCCGAGGCCAGCGACCAGATCGAGGCGGCCACAATTCACACCTGGCGCGTCTATGTTGAACGCATCAGCCGCCATTTGCACGAGATGGAGCGGGAGCTAAACGGCTTGCTCCCCTGGGCCGTTGCCTTTAGCCAGCCGCCCCCTTTTTTCAGCCAAGCGGATGACCCGGCCATTCAGACAGCCTGGCAAACGCTGTTGGCCGCCTTGCCTCTCACCCCCCGTCTGGATGAGATTGCCGGGCGCTGCACGGCCGGGCAAGCCGCCCTGGCCGAATTGCGCCGGCTACTCCCTGATGGCGCGGCGGCGGACGCCCACGCCTGGAGCGACCAACTGGCCGCCGCCCTGGATGCCACCCACCTGCTGATCACCCCGCTCCTGATAAGCTGTGCCGAACTGGCCCGCCAGGCAGATGACATCGTAACCGGCATGGATTTTGGCTTTCTGTTCAACAGCCAGCGGCAAATTTTCCACATCGGCTACAGTCTGGCTACTGGCCGCCTGGACGCCAATTATTACGATCTGCTCGCCTCCGAATCGCGCATTGCCAGCCTGATCGCCATCGCCCAGGGGCAGGTTCCGCAAAGCCATTGGCTCCATTTAGGCCGCCCGCTGACCCAGGTCAACGGCGGGTTGGCCCTGCTTTCCTGGAGCGGCACCATGTTTGAATATCTGATGCCGCCGCTGCTGATGCGCAGCTACGCCGGCACCTTCCTCAACCAGAGCTACGGCCACATCGTCGCCCACCAGATAGCCTATGGGCAGGCCCATGATGCGCCCTGGGGCATTTCCGAATCGGGTTATTACGCCTTTGACGCCAGCCAGAACTACCAATACCGCGCTTTTGGCGCGCCGGGGCTGGGCTTTAAGCGCGGCCTGGCCGACGATCTGGTGATTACCCCCTACGCCTCGCTGCTGGCCCTGCCGTTTGAGCCGCAGGCGGTCAGCCAGAATATGGCCCATCTGACCAAGTTGGGCATGATGGGGCGGTATGGCTTTTATGAGGCGCTCGATTATTCCCCGGCGCGGCTGGAACTGGGGCAGACGGCGGCCATTGTGCGCTCTTACATGGCCCACCACCAGGGCATGATTTTGCTCTCGCTGGTCAACTTCCTCAACGATGACGTGATGGTGGCCCGCTTCCACGCCGACCCGCGTATCCAGAGTGTGGAACTGCTGCTGCAAGAGCAGTCGCCGCTGCGGCTGCCCGACGAACGGCCGTCTCTACCTGAAGAGAGCGCGGGGCAGTTGCGGCAAACGGCCGTTACCTACCCCCCCTGGTCTGTCCCCACCGAGACGCCGCTGCCGTTGGTCCATTATTTGTCAAACGGCCGTTTCCACACCCTGCTCAGTAACGCCGGCGGCGGCTACATCAGCTACAAAGAGGCCGCCCTCACCCGCTGGCGGCCCGACGCCACCCTGGACAATTGGGGGCAGTGGCTCTACCTGCAAGATTTAGACAGCGGCGCCGTCTGGTCGGCCGGGTTGCAGCCCACGGCCGTGCGTCCCGCCGACCAGGAGCTGCTCTTCCACCCCCACATGGTCGAATTCCGCCGTCATGACCAGCAGATCGCCCTGCAAATGAATGTGACCATCGCCCCCGAAGATGACGTGGAAATTCGCCACATCAACCTGAACAACGACAGCGATCGGCCGCGCCGCCTGCGCCTCACCAGCTACGCCGAAGTGGTCCTGGGATCGGCCGCCGCCGACCAGCGCCATCCCGCCTTTGCCAATTTATTCGTCGAAAGCGAATACCTGCCCGACCTCCACGCCCTGCTTTTCCGCCGCCGCCCCCGTTCAGCCCATGATGAGCCGCTCTTTTTGCTGCATATGCTGCTCTATGACGATATAGACCTGACAGGTTTTGAGCAATCCCCGATTGCCAACCTGTCAGGTCTGCGCGGGTATGAAGGCGACCGGGCCAAATTCTTGGGACGCGGCCGTACCACGCGCAATCCCGCCGCCCTTGCGGATGGGCTAAGCCAGAGCAGCGGGGCCACCCTCGACCCGATCATGGCCCTCAGCCAGAGCGTCAGCCTGGCCCCGCACACCAGTACCCGCCTGGCCTTCATCACCCTGGCCAGCCCTTCGCGCCGTCAGGCGTTGGCCTGGGCCGCCCGCTACCGGCAATGGTTGATGCTAGACCGCGCCTTTAGCCGCGCCCGCAGCCTGGCCGAACAAGAGCTGCGCTTGCTGGAGATCACCTCGCCCCAGTTAGAGCAGATGCAGCGGCTGTTATCCCTGCTGCTCTATCCCCACCCGGCCCGCCGCGCCGACGCGGCCGTTCTGGCCGCCAACAGCCTGGGGCAGCCCGGCTTGTGGGCCTTTGGCATTTCCGGCGACTACCCCATTTTGCTAGTAAAGCTCCATCAGGAAGCGGACGGGGAGCTGCTGCTGGAACTGCTGCGCGCCCACGCCTATTGGCGGCGGCGCGATCTGCAAATTGACCTGGTCATCCTCAACCAGCAGGAGTCGAACTATGGGCAAGAGATGCAGGGCTTCATCTACCATTTAATCCATCGCACCCAGAGCGAATATTGGCTGAACCGGCGCGGCGGCATCTTTGTCCTGCGCGAGGATCAGATGAGCCTGGCCGACCGGATTCTGCTGAAAACGACGGCGCGGGCGCTGCTGGACGGTTCGCACGGGACGCTGGCGCGGCAGTTGGCGAATTTGCTGGCCCAACCCATCCCGCTGCCCGCTTTTGCCGCCATGCCAGCTTCGGCCGATTTGCCCCCGCCCACGCCGCCCCTGCCCCGCCCCACCGACTGGCAGTTCGACAACGGCCTGGGCGGGTTTAGCGCCGACGGCCAAGAGTATCAGATTTACCTGCCGCCGGGCGCGACCACCCCCGCCCCCTGGATCAACGTCATCGCCAATCAGACCGTCGGCTTTATCGTCTCCGAAACGGGCGGCGGCTTCACCTGGGCGGTGAACAGCGGCGAAAACCGGCTCACCGCCTGGCGCAATGATCCGGTCAGCGACCTGCCGGCCGAACTGCTCTATTTGCGCGATGAAGAAACGGCCGAACTCTGGTCGCCCACCCCCCAGCCCAGCCCGGCCGACGCCCCCTATCTGGTGCGGCACGGGGCCGGCTACACCATCTTCCAGCATCACAGTCACGGCCTGAAGCAGGAGACGCGCCTCTTTGTGGCTCCCGACGACCCCATTAAGGTGATTCAAGTGCGGCTGGAAAATAGTTGGGATCGGCCGCGCCGCCTGACTTTGACCCTGTGCGCCGAATGGGCGCTAGGCGCAAATCGGGAGAGCAGTCAACCCTATCTCATCCCCAGCTACGACCGGGAGCGGTTCGCCCTGCTGGCCCGCAACCCTTACAACGCCGAGTTTGGCGAGCGGGTCGCCTTTGTGGCCGCCTCGAAAGCGCCTCATGGTTTCACCGCCGACCGGGCCGAGTTTTTCGGCCGGCTGGGCGACCACGGCCGTCCCGCCGCGCTAGGTCGAATTGGCCTGAATAACCGGGTGATGGCCGGGTTGGATAGCTGCGCCGTCCTGCAACTGCACCTTGATTTGCCGCCGGGCGGCAGCGAAACGGTCTGCTTCTTTGTGGGGCAGGGGGCGGATGAGGCGGAGAGCGTGGCGTTGCTGCGGCAGTTCCAGGAGGCGGGCAGGGTAACGGCCGTTTGGGACTCCGTCCACGCCTTATGGGACGAACTGCTGGGGGCTGTCACAGTAGACACGCCCGATCCGGCCCTGAATCTACTGCTAAACCGCTGGTTGCTTTACCAGACGGTAGCCTGCCGTCTGTGGGGACGGTCGGCCCTTTACCAATCGAGCGGCGCTTACGGCTTCCGCGACCAGTTGCAGGACGTGATGGCCCTGCTCCACACCCGGCCCGATCTGGCCCGCGACCATATCATTGGCGCGGCCTGGCATCAATTTGCGACGGGCGACGTGTTGCATTGGTGGCATCCCCCCAGCGGGCGGGGCGTGCGTACCCGCATCAGCGACGACCTGCTCTGGCTGCCTTACGTCACCGCCCATTATGTGGCCGTGACCGGCGACGAGACGATTTTGCAGGAAACGGCGCCCTTCCTGATCGGCGACCCGCTGGCCGCAGGCGAAGAGGAGCGGTACGGCTGGTACGCCTCCACCGACGAGCGTTATTCGCTGCTGGAGCATTGCCGCCGCGCTTTGCAGAAGGGCGCTACTGTGGGACAGCATGGCCTACCCCTGATCGGCGGCGGCGATTGGAACGACGGCATGAACCGGGTGGGCATTGCCGGGCGCGGCGAGAGTGTCTGGTTGGGCTGGTTCCTCTACAAGACGCTGCATGATTTTGCCGATTTGTGCGACCGGATCGGGGAAGAAGGGGCGGCCGTCTACCGTCAGCAGGCGGCCGCTTACCAGACAGCCCTGGAAAGTAACGGCTGGGACGGGGCCTGGTATCGCCGCGCTTACGACGACGACGGTATTCCAATCGGTTCGGCCCAAAATGAGGAAGCGCAGATTGACGCTATCGCCCAATCTTGGGCCGTTCTTTCCGGGGCGGGCGGGCCGCAGCGGGCGCGGCGAGCCATGCAGTCGGCCTATGAGCGGCTGGTTTTGCCGCAGGAGCGGCTCATTTTGCTGCTCACGCCCCCGTTTGACAAAACGACCCGCGACCCTGGCTATATCAAGGGCTACCTGCCGGGCATCCGCGAAAATGGGGGGCAGTACAGCCATGCGGCCGTCTGGATGATTTGGGCTTTTGCTCAACTGGGGGAGGGGGATGTGGCCCACGACCTGTTTGAGTTGATCAACCCCATCACCCATGCCGACACGCCGGAGAAGGTCGGCCGTTACAAGGTGGAGCCGTATGTGTTGGCCGCCGACGTTTATGGTGTGCCGCCCAACCTGGGGCGGGGCGGCTGGACCTGGTACACGGGGTCGAGCGGCTGGCTTTACCGGTTGGGGGTGGAAGGGATATTGGGCTTACGCAAGGTGGGGCAGACGTTGCTGGTTGAGCCGTGTATTCCGGCGAGTTGGAGGGAGTATCGGGTGGCGTATCGGAACGGCCGTTCCCTCTACCACATCCACGTGCAAAATCCGGCCGGGGTGCAGCAGGGTGTGGCTGAGGTCTGGCTAGATGGGGCGCGTTTACCCGGCCGGGAAATTCCGCTGCGGGATGATGAACAAAGCCACCGGGTGGTAGTTGTGTTAGGCTCAGGCAAGTTGACAGATGATCTCAGTCTCCCCCTATATTTGGCATAAGCGTTCAGACCTGCGAGGTTTTCACCAGAGTAAATGTTGCCAATTATGCCCAAAAACTTCGCAGGTCTCCAGAGGGACTGAACGCTTACCATTTTACATAACCAATTCTTGTGTTATAATAGCAGGAGGTGAAAAATTGCTCGATAGCCAACACCTAACACCCAACATCCCACAAACCCAATTCACCTAGCCTCTTGAATGTGAGAAAAGAATATGACTAGCGAAAAAGATGATCCTACAGTCCCAAACGCTGCTGAAGTAGAGTCGGCAGCACCAATTGAAGAAAGCGATCAGACCGTGTCAGAATTGGACCCCAAAGATTTGGACCCCAAAGATTTGGACTCCAAAGATTTGGACCACGTCCCAACTGCCACTTTTCCTGTTGTTGGCATCGGTGCCTCGGCTGGCGGCCTGGCCGCTTTTGAAGAATTTTTTGCCGCCATGCCGCCTGACACAGATCCCGGCATAGCCTTTATCCTGGTGCAGCACCTCTCACCCGACCACAAGAGTCTGCTGACAGAGCTGGTGCAGCGCTATACTCGGATGCAAGTCTACGAGGTAGAAGATGGGATGACGGTCCAGCCCAACTGTACCTACATCATTCCGCCTAAGCATGATATGGCCTTTTTGCATGGCAAGCTGCATCTGTTAGAGCCAGACACGAAGCGCGGCACGCGCCTGCCCATTGACTTCTTTTTCCGTTCCCTGGCCCAAGACCTGCGAGAACAGGCCATCTGCATTGTGCTTTCCGGTACGGGCAGCGACGGTACGTTGGGGCTGCGGGCCATCAAGGAAGCCGGGGGGATGGCCATGGCCCAAACGCCCGATTCTACAGAATTTGACGGGATGCCGCGCAGTGCCATTGCCACCGGGCTGGTGGATTATGTGCTGCTGCCGGCGGAGATGCCGGCCCAGCTTATGGCCTATACAAGCCATGCTTATGGTAAAAAACCAGGTCCGGCAGCCACACCGCGCCCTAAGGAAGATGGTTTGAATAAGATATTTGTTCTGCTGCGCGCCCAGACCGGCCACGACTTTTCCCACTATAAACAAAACACCATTTCGCGCCGCATCGAGCGGCGCATGGCCGTGCAGCAGATTGACCAAATTGACGAGTACGTCCGTTATCTACAACAAAACAAGGCCGAGGTAGAGGCGCTCTTTTACGATTTTCTGATTGGTGTTACTCATTTCTTTCGCGATCCGGAAGCATTTGCTGCTCTGGAATCACAGGCCATCCCCCAAATAGTAGCCGATAAATCCAGGGGGGAGGTGATACGTGTTTGGGTTGCCGGCTGTTCTACCGGCGAAGAAGCCTATTCCATCGCCATTTTGCTGCGAGAGCAGATGGAGGCCGCAAAGCAGCAGTTTAAGGTGCAGCTATTTGCTACCGATATAGACAGCCGAGCCATTGCCACAGCTCGTGCCGGGGTCTATCCGGCCAGCATTGCCGCCGATATCTCCCCGGAACGGCTGGATCGCTTTTTTAGCCATGACCCGGCTAAGAGCGTTTACCGGATTCAAAAAGAGATCCGCGACATGCTCATCTTTTCCGAGCATGACCTGATTCAGTCCCCGCCCTTTTCCCGGTTGGACCTGATTAGCTGCCGCAACCTGCTGATTTACATGGGGGGAACGTTACAAAAGAAGATCATTCCCCTCTTTCATTACGCTCTAAAGCCGGGTGGCCTGCTCTTTTTGGGCAGTTCCGAGAGTGTGGGGGAGTTTATTCAGCTTTTTACTCCTCTGGACCGCAAATGGAAATTGTACCGGCGTCAGGAAGAGCTTGCGGGGGCCGCCCATGCCGATTTGAGCCAGATTATTCCCTCGCTAACAACTACCCCTACTTCCCCACAGCCGTTAGCGATGGCGACGACTGGGGACAAATTGCCGCTGCAAAAGTTGACTGAACGCACGCTGTTGGATGCGTATACGCCGGTAGCAGTTCTGGTCAACAGCCAGGGCGACATCTTTTACATTCACGGGCGCAGCGGACGCTATCTGGAACCGGCTCCTGGCGAAACCGGTGTTAACAATATATTGACGATGGCTCGTGAGGGACTGCGTCGTCCCTTAACCTCAGCTTTGCATAAAGCCACGATCGATCACATCCCAGTACATTGCTCTGGCCTTCAGGTTAAAACAAACGGCGGATTTACCCTGGTTGACTTGACGCTGCGGCCAGCCCCCATGCCGGCGTTGGAAGGGCCAGACCTGTATCTAGTGATTTTGGAAGCAGGGATGGCACCAAGCCCTGCTGCTATCGCTACCGACGTCGATAGCCCGGTGACTGTTGCTGATAGTGATGTACGCATTGCGGCTTTAGAACAAGAGCTGCGAGCCAAGGAAGAATATCTGCAAACAGTCGTAGAGGAAATGGAAACGGCTAACGAAGAGCTAAAATCTACTAATGAAGAATTGCAATCGGTCAACGAGGAACTCCAGTCTACCAATGAGGAGCTGGAAACATCTAAAGAAGAGCTGCAATCAGTCAACGAAGAACTTACTACCGTTAACGCCGAATTACAGGAGCGGGTAACAGAGCTGTCGCGGGCCAACAATGATATGAGCAATCTGCTGGCCAGCACTGGCGTGGGCACGATTTTTGTGGACAACGAACTGTTGATCCAACGCTTTACCCCGGCCGTGACCCAGCTCATTCATCTTATTCCTACTGATATCGGCCGGCCAGTAGGTCACATTACCTCCAATTTGGTGGGGTATGATCGTCTGGTAGCCGACGTGCAGGCTGTGTTGAATAACCTGATACCCAAAGAGATTGAGGTACAAACCCAGGCGGGCGACTGGTATATGCTGAGCATCCGGCCTTACCGCACGTTGGAAAATGTAATTGAGGGGGCTGTGATAACTTTTGTGGACATCACGCGCGTCAAAAAGGCTGAGGCGCTGCAGCGGTTGGCCGTGGTCGTGCGCGATGCCAACGACGCCATCACCTTGCAAGATTTGCAGGGCCAAATTTTGGCTTGGAATCCGGCCGCCGAGAGGCTGTACGGCTGGGACGAAACAGAGGCCCTGGGACTGAATGGCCAGGAGCGGATTCCCGAGGCCCTGTACGCGCAAGAGATAGAGATGATTAAGCAGTTGAGCCAAGCGGATGTCTTGAAGCCGTACCGTACTCGTCGTCTGACCAAAGATAAGCGCGTCGTGGACATTTGCTTAACGGCCACGGCGCTGATCAACAAGGCTGGTGAGGTCTATGCCGTAGCCACTACTGAGCGACAAATAGACCAGGCTGAAGAAGAGAATGATTAATGGGTCTTTTTAAATTCAGGAGATTAACAAGTCGTGGTACGGTTTCGTGATGTGTGAAGCGTGACCAGAGTTTGCGAAGCCCATCACGTTTTACGTATTACGGTTTGTCAGACCCTGTGAGATTCGGAAGAGCTAGATTAATTTTGGAGTAAGCGCATGAGTAAGACAGAGATGAATTCAGATGATATACGCCGGCACGCCGAAGCTGTTGCGGCCCGGATGTCTAAAGACACGGCTTCTTTGTCGCCTGAAGTGAGACGAAATTTACTTCATGAGCTGCAAGTACACCAGATAGAGTTGGAGATGCAGAATGAGGAGCTGCGTCGAACGCAGTTGGAGTTGGAAGCATCACGGGCACGTTATTTTGACTTGTATGATTTGGCTCCGGTGGGTTATGTGACTCTCAGCGAAAAGGGTATTATCCGGGAAGCTAACCTGACGCTGGTTGATTTGTTGGGCGTGACTAGAAAGGAAGTGATGAAACGGCCGTTTACCCACTTTATCTTACCCGCCGATCAGGACATCTTCTATCAACACCGCCGCCAACTTTTTGGCACCGACACGCCCCAACTCTGTAAATTGCGGCTCTTACGGGCCAACGGCGACACCTTTTGGGCGCAGTTAGAAGCGAAAAAAGTGCAGAACGCTGCCGGCGAGCCATCAGGCCGTATCATTATCAGCGACATTACCAGCCAAAAGCAAGCCGAGGCGGCGCTGCAGGCCAGCCACCAACGCCTGGAAGAAACGATTGCTGAATTACGCCAGACACAGGCCCAGCTTGTGCAGCAAGAACGGTTGGCGGCTGTGGGACAACTGGCAGCCGGTATTGCCCATGATTTCAACAATATCCTGGCAGTCATCACTCTCTACATTGATATGAGCCTGTATAATCCTAACCTGCCCCCGCTACTTAAGGAGCGTTTAGAGATAGTTAACCAGCAGTCAAAACGAGCTGCTCACTTGGTGCAGCAAATTCTGGATTTCGGTCGGCGTGCCGTACTACAAACCCGTTCCCTGGCCCTGGCCCTTTTTCTGCAAGAACAGGTCGCTTTATGGCGGCGCACTATACCTGAGTCGATCAAGGTTTATTTTCAGAATGAGACAAGCGGCGAGTGTGTGATTCATGCTGACCCCACACGCTTGCAGCAGCTATTTACCAACCTGGTGCTTAATGCCCGTGACGTTATGCCTCAAGGCGGTGAACTCCGCCTGGGCCTGAAGCAACTCCGGCTGGAAAACAACGACACGCCACCACTACCCAATATGGCCGCCGGCGATTGGGTGGAGATAAGTGTCAGCGATACTGGCACAGGCATTCCGGCGGCCACGCTGCCTCGAATCTTTGAGCCGTTTTTTACAACCAAAGAGCCGGGGCAGGGCAGTGGGCTGGGGCTGGCTCAGGTCTATGGTATTGTCAAACAACACCGGGGACATATTGGTGTGCAGACAAAAGCAGGCCAAGGCACTACATTTACTATCTACCTACCGGCCTTAACTGCCGCGCTGCCTGGAATAACGGCCGTTGTTCCATCAATCCCACTTCAGGGGCACGGCGAGACAATTCTGGTTGTAGAGGACAACGACGTTTTGCGCGAAGGGTTGGCCGACACCCTGAAAATGCTAAACTATCAGGTGTTGACGGCGGCAAACGGCCATGAGGCCTTAGCTCTGTTGGAACAAGACGCTGCCAACGGGATGCTGGAGCAATCTATCGCCCTGGTCTTAAGTGATCTGGTCATGCCAGACATGGGCGGTCAGGTGTTGTTGCAAAAAATGCGCCAACGTGGCCTGACCATGCCATTCCTAATCCTAAGTGGCCATCCTAGGGATGCAGAGCAACAATCGCGGCAAATGGAGACGGTTGCTGGGTGGCTGCTCAAACCCATTGAGGCAGAAGAATTGGCCACGGCTCTGGCACGGGCTTTGTAGTTAATCTGGCTGTTTATAGGCGTAACCGTTCACTCCCTTAAACGGTCAACTGGCACAATAAACGAAATGGGTATAAAGTGGTGACATGCGTCTAACCAATCACGATTTAAAGCAAATCGACCGCGATTATCTAGCATCAC
>SLGK01000097.1 GCA_007123775.1 Anaerolineae bacterium
CGCACGCCGC
Organism: Anaerolineae bacterium; assembly: GCA_007123775.1. Lineage (GTDB taxonomy): Bacteria > Chloroflexota > Anaerolineae > Promineifilales > Promineifilaceae > SLGK01. The sequence goes on from SLGK01000097.1 coordinate 11, forward strand.
GTACGCTGCGAATCTGGTCGGCAATGGCGTTGTAGACTTCGGGGTCACGGCCGTTGCTAAAGTTGGGAACACATTCAATAATCTGTTGCATAGTGGGAATTACTCCATTTCACACAGTTGTATGAGGAAAACTGTGTGAGCTTCAGTGGGCATCGGTTCAGCCCACGGTATCAGGCTATTTAGTTACGCATTGACGTAAGGGTCGAATAATTTCTGCCACTCGTCTAGCGCGTAGCGATCGGTCATGCCAGCAATATAGTCGGTAATAACCCGGGGCAGCGGCGATTCCTCCAGGCGGACCTGGGTCTCCGCCGGCAGCATACCCGGCTCTTGGAGGTATGACTGGAAGAGCTGGCTGATGAAGCGTGCGGCTTTATGCTGCATCCGCACCAGCCGATAATGGTTGTACATGCGCTCATAGAGGAACTGCTTTAACTCGGCTACCTTTGGGCCGAATTCAGGCGAATAGCCCACCACATTGGTCGGGCACAATTGAATCGCGTCCGGAGAATCAAGGTTGTGAAGCTCAATACTGGCGGCTGTGTTTTGCACCAGGTCGGCCACCGAAAGGCCAATCAATTCGCGGATAATCTCGTGGCGGATGACGGGATAAAAGGGCTGTCCGTTTTGCCAGCCAACGGCCGTTTTCAACAGTTGCCAGATGGCCAGATCATCCAGATCATGGGGACTGAAAAGACCGGCCCGCAAACCATCGTCCAGGTCATGGGCGTTATAGGCGGTTTCGTCAGCCAGATTAGCGATCTGAGCCTCTAGCGACGCTCGTTTTTCCGGCTCGTAACCACGGGCGTCGCTCTTGTCATAGGCCGTCTCATGCTTGATCATGCCCTGCCGCGTTTCATACGTCAGGTTTAACCCCTTAAATTGGGGGTAGCGTCGTTCCAGGTGGGTGACAATGCGATAGCTCTGTGTGTTATGGTTAAAGCCACCGTGGTCGGCCATCAGTTGGTTGAGTACATGCTCACCGGCATGACCAAAGGGTGGGTGTCCTAAATCGTGGGCCAGGCATATCGCTTCAGTTAAGATTTCGTTGGCCCCCAGTGCCCGCGCCAGCGAACGGCCGATCTGGGCTACCTCCAGCGTGTGGGTCAGCCGGGTACGATAATGGTCTCCCTCATAAAAAACGAAAACCTGGGTCTTATACTCCAACCGGCGAAAGGCCGTTGTATGAATAATTCGGTCCCGGTCACGTTCAAAGGCCGGGCGCGTTTCTGATTCGGCTTCCGGATGCACACGACCGCGTGAGGCTATGCTCTGCAAAGCATAAGGGGCCAACGTCTGCTGTTCAAGCAGTTCCAACTCTTCTCTTTTGCGCATGAACATATGATTCTCCTAAGCTGGTGCAAAGCCATTTTTACACGCAGTTCCAGCCGCTTGTACTTGCCATAATATCAGGGCAAGTGTAACATAAACGGGCCTCATCAGCTATAGGCTGAGGCATTGGTTGGTTTGCCACAGGTCTGACCGCAGCAGTTTGTTTTGGGTCAACAGATTGAGGCAGGCCATGTTGGGAGGCAGCAAGAATGTTAAATATTCTGGGCATTGAACGCAACAAAGCGATATTTGTGATTCTCCTGGCTATTTTTGTGGCGCTCTTTTTCATTCTCATTATCTCGCTTTTGCAACAGCAGCGGGCACTGTCAGACCCGCGCACCACAACAGTGGGCGATCAACTGGTCATTTTTGATGCCGAGGAGGAGTGGGTGCCGGTTTTGGATACGCCAGTGCCGCCGCCTCCGCAACCGGTGATCGAAGCCGAACCTGAGCCAACGCCCGAACCTGAGCCGGAACCAACCCCACTGCCATCGCCCGATGAGGTGATTTTTACAAATTACACAGTTCAGCCGGGGGATACTCTGTACAGTATCAGCCGCAACCGCATCGACACCAACATTGCGCTCATGGCCCGATACGGCATTTCCGCCAGAGACATTGTGGCCGGGCGGGTGATCCGGCTGCCGATTGGCAATCCCGCCTACTGTTCGGCCGGCCGTCCTTATGCAGTGCATGAGGGTGACACCTTGTTTTCGCTTTCGCGACGCTTTAACGTGGGCGTCGATCAGTTAAGGCAGATGAACAATTTAGACGAAAATGCAACCATCTATGTGGCCAGAATTCTTTGCGTACCATAACGGCCGTTTTTACCGCCTTTTTCTGTGCATCATCCCCCTCATATTATTCAGTGCTAGTAGCGTAGGCTGCCAGGGTAGTGATCCCCTGGGTATGTTGGTGACCCCCCAACCAACGACGGTAACAGACACCAGCGGTCAGTCCACACAGCCACAAACAGCCGAACAAACGGCGGCCACGGCCTGGGCCGCGGCCACGCAGGCGGCCCAACCAACCGCCACGCCCGCTTACGCGCCGGGTCAGGCACGGTCAAACCCCCTGCCGGTTGGCTCGCTGGCTAATGTGGGGTCCTGGTCGGTCCAGGTGCTGGACATGATGCGCGGTGAAGCGGCCTGGCAAATTCTACAGGAAACCAACAGCTTCAATGAGCCGCCGGCCGCGGGCCGGGAATATTTGCTCGTTCAATTTTGGATCAAGAATCAAGGTGACCGTGAGGGCAGTCTATGGCTGGAAGTGACGGGTAGCCGGCATCAATTGTACAAACATTATCGGGCCGGAGTGGTACGGCCGCAGCCTCAGCTTGACAACCGGTTGGCGGCCGGTGAAGAGAGTCTGGGCTGGCTGGCTTTTGACATTGGTGCCAACGAAAACAATCTCATGCTGCGTTTGGAAGATGGGATCGACTTTCAGGCAACGGCCGTTTACGTAGCTCTGGATGAAGGGGCCAGCATAACCCGCTCGGCAAGTTTAGACACCATCACCGCCACCGAATGGGGCAGCACAATCAGCGATCCCCTCATTCCTGGGCAGATTGCCACAACTGCCAACTGGCAGGTGCAAGTCAGAGAAGTTATTCTTGGCGAAACCGCTTATGAAAGGATCATCGAACGCAATCGTTTCAACGACCCGCCTGAGCCAGGCAGTCAATATGGGTTGGTCTACCTCTGGTTGCGCCACACAGGCCAGGGGGAATCACCAGCCCCGGTCATGACCAGAAGGTTATTTCAGGTTGTAGAGAGTACCGAAACCGTTTACCCTTTGCCCAGCCTGGTCGTGCCCCACCCAGAACTGCGCGGCGATGTCTATCCGGGTGGCGAGCTAGAGGGTTGGCTGGCCATTGAAATACCAGAGACAGAAACAGCACCTATACTGCGCCTGGCGTTTTCGCACGGTGAGGTACGCTACCTGTCACTCGCTGCTGGTGGACGATAAAGGAATCAGATAATGCTTAATTTTTTACCAGCCCCCCTGCGGGGTGTTCTGACTACACTATTGATAGCCATCAATACGCTCTTTTGGTTTACCTTCTTGTTCCCTACGGCACTCATTAAACTAATCCTGCCCGTACCCACGGTGCGTCGCGTATCGTCGGGTGCCGCCAATTGGATGGCGGAGAATTGGGTCGGAACCAATTTGCGCATCTTTCGCCTGATGCAGCACACCCGGTGGCGCGTACAGGGCGCGGAAGGTTTGCGTTATGGGGGCTGGTACCTGGTTATTGCTAACCATCAAACCTGGGTGGACATCTTCGTGCTGCATAAAGTATTTCACCGTCGCATTCCATTCCTCAAATTCTTCATCAAGCAAGCGTTAATATGGTTTCCGTTGATGGGTCTGGCCTGGTGGGCACTGGATTTTCCTTTCATGAAGCGTTACTCCAAAGAGTACCTGAAAAGACATCCCGAAAAACGGGGCGAAGACCTGAAGACGACGCGCCGGGCGTGTGAAAAGTTCAAAGACAACCCGACATCGGTTATTAACTTTGTAGAGGGTACGCGGCACACGCCGGCCAAGCATGCCCGCCAGCAATCCCCCTTCCGGCATTTGCTCAAACCGAAGGCCGGTGGTGTGGCCCTCGTTCTAGGGGCAATGGGCGATATGCTGACCAGCATTGTCGATGTGACGATCTATTACCCGGCAGGAAAACCTACCTTCTGGCAATTTTTGTGTGGCGAGGTACGCGAAGTCGAGTTGATCGTGCAAGAACGGCCGATCCCCCCGGAATATGTAGGTCGCGATTACACGCAGGATGAAGATTTCCGCGCCGCGATTCAAACCTGGATAAGCGATTTGTGGCAGGAAAAAGATGAACTGTTAGAGAAACGTCATGAACGTGGCGCACTGCTATCAGACAAGAGCGTTAGGGATTTGTGAGCCGATGGGAGCGGTAGCATTGGCCATCTTACCGTTGGCGCTCACCCGCGCCCCATCAGAGCCATCATAAACCGAATCAGGCCGCGAAAGATGCGCTGCCCCAGCCCAAGACGGGGCCGTGCGTCCAGGCTTTGCTCCATGTAGGCCAATGCCTCTAGCCACCGCATGTAACGCACACTGAGCAGGCTCAACGCCCGCAGTACCTCGCTCTGGCGCTGATAGTCGCCTGCTTCGGCGAACAGTTGGGCGGCATTGCTATAGTGACGCGCCGCCTCTACCCGCTTTTTGCGAGCGGCATACAGGTCGCCCATATTGCCAAAAACCATGGCCTGACGATTCTTGTCCCCGGCCGTGGCGAAGGCCGTCGCGGCCGTTTCAAACGTCATCAGGGCGGCTTCGTATTGTCCGAACAGACGCTGCAACACGCCAATATTGTTCAGCATCTCGGCCTGGTCGGCGGGTTGGTTGGCGGCCCCATATGCCTGGGCGGCTGCCTCAAACGCGGCCAGCGCTTCGCGGCGATGGCCTTGCTGAAAATGGTTGATCGCTTCTTCTTTTAGTTTGTCAGCGGGGAACATCGGCTGTCTCGGCGGCTGGCCTACCAGGTAATATCGATCAAGCTTTCGGCCAGATCACGCAGCTTTTCTACTTCCATTTCGCTCAGTTTCTTGGCCGTTTCCAGATAGCTGCGATTGGTCGGGCTGGCCAGGAAGTCTTGCATGTCAGGCGGCAACTGTTCGAACTGGCTTAGTAGCTGTAGCCGGGACTCATGCCGGCGCAGTGGACCATACTCGTTCTCCACGAAATGGGTCACGGATACGGATAGGGCCTGGCTCAGTTTCTCCAAATGTAAGAAGGGGATTGGTTGCTCGCCCATTTCATAAGATTCAATGGTGTCGGGTTCGAGGCCCGTCTGCTCAGCCAGGTCGGCCGCTGACAGTTTTTCTCTGAGGCGCTGCTGGCGCAGCAAAACGCCAATCACACGATGGCGCAGCGTGGTCAGGTTATTGTAGTCAATCCTCTTTATTGCCGGTAAGGAGCCGCTGCCCCAAAAGTAGGCCATGGGCACGTTGAGGAAAAGAGCCAACGCTTCGAGGTCGGGCAGGGAGACGTGGTTTGCACCTTGCTCAACTTCTTCGTAAGCGGCCGTATCTAGCCCCAATATTGCCGCCACTTCTTCCGGGGAACGGCCGTTGTGTTCCCGCGCTTCTTGTATCAAAAAGCCCAATTTTTGCGCTCGTGCAGCATCTACTTCATTTGTCATGATTTACTTTCCCGTTCGTGTGGATTTGCTGGGCTACCATTGGCAGCATACTTTCCATAATATGATTACAACTGTTGCCAGATATTAGCATAAGATGAGACGAATCACAAATTGTTTCGCAACCACAGGGAAACGGTTTCGATCTGAAAAGTTTGCGGGGCTACGTCGATGGGCTGCACCTCGACCAGATTGTAGCCTGACTGGGCCAACTGCTTGCCGTCACGGGCCAGCATGGTTAATTCGGCATTGAGGTAGACCAGGCGCTCCGGTGGCTTGGCTGCGAGGGCCTGTAGCACCGCTTGAGAGAGGCCGCTGCTGGGCGGGTGGAATACGGCCGTATCAGCCGCCAGGTTCAAAGCAGGCAGAATTTCGTCAATATCCCCCTCATACAGGCGCACATTGTCACTGTCGGCCAGATTAACGGCCGTATCTGCCACCGCATCCGGGTTTTGCTCAATGGCCACCAGCTCGGCCGCGCCCTCAGCCAGAAACGCGGTCAACAGGCCCACACCGCTATACCCTTCCAGCACCAATTCTGTCTGGTGTAGGTCCGCATAGCGCAGCACCGTCTCCACCACCAGGGCGGCCCCGGCCGCGCTGGGCTGAAAGAAGCAGCCGGGCGACACCCGAAAATAACGACCCAGGACTGAACGGACGTGATAATGCTCACCAATGAGAGAAGCGGCCGTTTCGTCCGGCAAAACGATAGCTACCGATACCGGAAAGTCCACCTCAAGAGATGGCGGCTCCAAATCTTCCACCGCAAAGACGGCCAATAATTCGCCATCATCGCCTAAACGCAGCGTTAGCTGACGCAGCTCAGGCAGCTCCATATCAAAATCTTGTAGCAGCGCCACCAGCGGTGGCGCGGTAATAGGACATTCCTCAATGGGCATTACTTCTCTCAAGATGGGCGACCACAACCCCAAACCACCTGCTGCCGTCGGACTGAGAGGCAGGTCCAGACGATACTCATATGGCTGTGGATTAGGCAAGACGGGCTGTACGTTGACCGACTTAAAGCCGCCAATTCGCTGTAGCTGGTCTATGACCACCTCCCGTTTTAAGGCAAGCTGCCGTTCGTAAGCAACGTGTTGCAAATGGCAACCACCACACTGGCCAAAGTGACGGCAGCGTGGTTCTACCCGATCGGGGGAAGGAGAATCTACGCTGACCAGACGAGCGTGAGCATAGTTGCGCCTGTCGTTCGTTAGCGCGACGGTTACTGTTTCGCCGGGGATGGCATAAGGGACAAAAATCGGCCGTCCGTCCTTGTCTCGTCCCAGCGCGTACCCGCCGTGGGCCATGTCTGTCAGGTCTAGTTTCAAAATTGTCATAATGGTAGTATTCGTCGAGAATTCGGATTGGCGCTTTTGGCTCACTGGTTGGCAAAAACGACCACTCCCATTGTAAAAGAGGCGATAAACCAGTGGATGAGCCAGGGGTACAGAAATGAGCCTGACTGCCAGGCCACAAAGCCAAAGGCAGCCCCACCAAAAATCGTGCTAAAGGTTTCGATTGGCGGCTTGCCCAGGTGCATGAAGGCAAACGGGACGGCCTGCAAGAAAATAGCGGGGCCAGGTCCTAAGACGCGAGCAAAGGCGAAAAGAAGCAAGCCGCGCCAGATAAATTCCCAGCCAAACAAATCGACGCCATTCAGATAGATGATGCGCCACAGATCACGTGGGGCACGGGCTTCATAATATTGCTGCATGTCGCCGGTCTGGCTGACAAACCAAAGAATAACGGCCATGCCCGCACAGCCAACGGCCGTCCACATCAAGCCCGTCCGCCAATCGCCCAGCGTAAAGCCGTATTCGGCTGGCGATTCCCGAAACAACAGCAGAATAATCAGCATAGGAATCACAAAGTAAAGAATCAGCCGGTCATATGCCTTTACCTCTGTCAGGCGATAATTGTAGTAATCGACCATCGGCAGGATGGTACTGATGACAATCAAAAACGTCAGTTTCAGGTCAAAGGTAACGCCACCAATTGTAATCATAACTATTCCACTGCAAAAAGATAACCGGTCAGGTCCGCAAAGTTTTCGCCAGAGTAGATGCCCCCCAATTCTATGCAAGCCCTCGCAGGTTTCCCGAGAGACCAAACGCTAACCAAAAAAGATGCCCGACGTTGCCGTCGGGCATAGAGGTTATACCAAAAAACAGGCTGGAAGATACGCTCGCTTACACTGCTAAGGATACCCGATCACCCAGCACGCGCTCAATGGCCATCGTATGGCTGCAAAAACCACGCATTTTGAAGAAATTGCAATCACAGTTCCACGCGCCATTATCATACGTTATGTGGTGTTCTACGTCGTTATCACCACGAATCCGTACCGCAAATTTATCAAAGGTAACGCGCTCTGGTTCGGCGGCATAAAACTTAGCCTTTTCGATTTTGCCAGCATATTCCATGATTGTCTCCGCTCCTTTTGTGAGTGCAATGCCTGCCATCAGGCAGAGCACATAAAAACAAAAAACGCACGCGGAAAGCGTGCGCTGTGTTACAGTATTAGAGCCAACTTATTGACAATTTTTGCAATCATCACATCCATGCTCCTAGTATAATCATCTACCTATAACTGTCAACTATTCAAAGGTTTGTTCGTGGCCAATGTTCGGTTCGCCAATGCCCGATTACGGGCTGCCATTCACCGCGACTGGCGCCAGACGTACATGATTACCGATCAGACGGCCATCGTCGGCCATCAAATTATGTGGCGTGTTGGTTACATTATCCCACAGAAATAGCTCCAATTGGTATGAACCGGGCGTGAAATCTGCGGGAATTACCAGGGCCAGTGTCACCGTGCCCGTTGTGGCTGGCAATATATCGCCCAATGTGGCCTGGACTGAGGAGCGCGGGCGACCTGTATTGTCCATAAGTTGCAGCCAGATAATCTCCTCAGCCAGAGCGGGCGATAGAGATTGCCAGTACAGGTCTACCGCCAGCACATCATCGGGCAAAAAGTGGCGTTTGTTATAGGCATAGCCCACCAGTTCGACCCCGTTTTCAAAGCGCCACATTTGCGGATTGGGCAGGTCGGTGGCCAAATCGGGGCGCGGTTCGATATCTATCTGCGCCAGCACCAGCCCATCCCCCAGGCTGCTGCCGTCAGGCCCGGTGATGGCCAGCCGATAGCCAGCGTCAGGCGCGTAAAAGCCAATGCTCAGGGTGGCCTCAGACGGCACGTAGGCGGTCTCTGGCAAATAAAGCCGGATCGACTCGATGAAGCGGTCGCCCGGCTGCCACAGGCTGCTAGGGAAGCGGCCCAGGCCAGGGTGGGTGTCACGCTGGGCGATGATGTTGCCATATTGGTCAATCAGGTGGACAAAAAAGTAATAGTCACCGGGTGGTTTGGCGTCAACTTCCCAATAGAGGTCGAGGTCGAGCGGCTGACCGGGGGCCAGGCCGCTGCGACTGACTTTGTAGTCACGTAATGTGACAAAAGCATCGAATTGGGCAATAGGGGTGGGGGCTACGGCCGTATCGTCAAACTCCGGCGGCTGTGCATAAGCCGGCATCAGATACCCTACTAGCGCCACCACAGTCAGGCTTATTAGGCCGAGATTGACAGTAACGGCGGCCCAGAAGTCGGGCGTATTGCGTATTGCGTATTGCCTGTTGGGTGGCGATTCATCCCTCCGCTTTTCTCCGTGCTTCTCCACGTAACTGCTCTGAAAAAGCGTCAACCACTGGCTCAACCCATAGAAGATGAGCAGCCCAAAGGCGGGCAAGGCAGGGAAAAAGAAGCGGCCCATCGGTCCGGCCGTGCTGACCATCATGTAGCTAAACAACACCCAGGCGTAAATCAACACCGCCAGCGGCAGCAGGGCCAGCGCCAGCCCCGTCCGCCGCCACTCGGCCCAGCGGTCTGGCCGCAGCAGAGGCACAAAGAGGCCCAGCAGCGCCAGGCGAGTAAACCAGCGCAGACCGCTGTAGACCGATTCGGGCAGGGGAATCTGGCCGTAGCCAAAACGGCCCCACAGGCTGGTCCAGGCATAGGGTATTTCAGACACGGCCAACCAAAAGCTTTGCGACGGGTCGCGTCCGCCCCAGATGTTGGTCATGGTCTGAAAGCCGGTCAGTTCGCCGTACAGAAGCTGGTTCCGCACGAACCACCAGCCGGCCAGCAGCAACGTTGCAGCGGCGGCGGTGAGGCCAACCTGAAACCACTGCCGCCATTGCTGTTTTTGCCAGGCGACGTAGGTAACGGCCGTTGCCACTACCAACCCCATCGCGGCCAAATTGAACTTGCTCATCAGCGCCAGCGCGTAGAGCAGGCCAAACAGCAGCCCCCAGCGCCAGGTCAGATCGGCATCATCGCGCAGCAGGCGCACGCTGGCCAGGAGCAGCGCACCCCCTGCCGCCGCGGCTACAATGTCGTTGTTGACCGCGCCAGACAGGTAGACAAACATCGGGTTGAAGGCCACAAATGCCGCTCCACCCAGGGCCAGATACGGCCGTTTTGGCCACAACGACCGACCAATAGCCCAGGTCAACCAGACAGTCAGCGCTCCCAACAGCACATTGACCGCTCGCATCAACAACGCCGCCCGCCGTTCGGCCGGCCAGGGAAACCGCTCTGCCGGACCGTGCAGGTATTGGTTCTTGTTGTCTACCCCCACTTCCCAATAGCGATAGTTCCAGAACGGGTTAATAGGCGGCTGAAAACAGACATCCCGGCCCGTATCAATCCAGAAGGTGGCCGCCGCGCCCAGCAGGTAATAAAGAGGCGGGTGGTGGCTCTGAATCAGGCACTCACCCTGCCCCTGCACCGGCAGCGTCCGTTCCTGCACAATATGGCGCACAAAGCGATAATGGCGTAGTTCATCTGTAGCTTCATGGAGTGGATTGGCCAGACTGTAGGCCAGACCCAACAAGACGAAGACAGCCAAAATAAGCGTAATACCCCATTGTTCCCGTTTCATCATAGATGTCAATTATACTGCCAAAGCGAGGTTTGGGATGTCTCTCTAATCGGTCAACGGCCGTTTGCGCCCCGGCAACCCCCAATCCCGTAAAGAATCACAAGAACGTTAAGATAGCTGTAACGACTTGTTTTTTGCGGTATGATAGGCGCACTGGCGTTCATCTGGTTTTCTTGTCCAATGAACGAAGGAGTATAATCATGATGTCCCGCTTATGGCAAATTGTCACCCTGTATCTGTTTGCTCTTGGTCTCACCGTTAGCCTGGCTGCCTGCAGCGTTCAGGAACGCCTGCCGGAGGTAGAGTTGCCCGGCGATTGGCGTGAACAGGGGGAAGCGGCGGCAACTCGTGCCGCCGAGGCAGCGGCTACCGCGGCCGCTTACGCCGAGGAAGCCATCGAAATGGCGGGGCCGGCCGCCACCGCTGCCGCCGAGCGTGCCGCCACCGTTGCCGCCCAGAGCAGTGACGCCCTGGCTACGGCTCAGGCGGAGGGTTTGGTGCCGCTCGTTGATGTCGATTCTCTGCGGGAACGTGCCGCCAGCGTGCGACCGGACAGTAGCGGTAGTGTCAGTATCACGTTCACTGATGCCGAGCTAAATCAGGCGATTCGGCTGGCGCAACAGGTAGCCGCCCAGAGCGGTCGCATAATTCTCATCCACAATCCCGAGGTCCGCTTTGGCAGCGGCCTGATCATTGTTAGCGGTGACGTGACGCAGCCGGTAGCTGCACAAATCCGCGTGGTTTTTCGGCCGTTTGTTTCCTTTGGCTCACTCCAATTTGAAGTCGTTGAGGCCACGCTGGGCAACACAACCGCGCCCGCTCCCGTACTCAGTCAAGCTGAATCGCTGTTGAGCAGCACGCTGGGGGCAGCAGTGAGCAATCTACCCGTTGGCTTTACCCTGCAAGAGGTGGTGGTGGGTGAAGGCATGATAACCGTTATGGCCCAGCGCTAATTCAAGAACGTATGCAGCAGCAAATCAGTAACGACATTCACTATTTTCAGTTTGAGAGTCTGTCCCAGTTGGCCAACGGCCGTATACAACATGCCATCTTTGGGCGCCAGGGTGGCCTCAGCCCTGCCCCCTTTGATTCACTCAACCTCAGTGTCTCCGTGCCCGATGAGAAGGCCCGCGTTTATGCCAACCGCCGCCGTGCTTTTGGCTTGTTTGGCCGGGACACCGACACGTTGGTTCATGCCCATCTGGTTCACGACCGCCGGGTAGCCACCGTCACCAGCGCCAGCAACGGCACCTGGATTGAGCATGTAGACGGCATCATCACCAACCAGCCGGGCTGCGGCCTGACCATGAATTTTGCCGACTGCACGCCCATTTTGCTTTACGACCCGGTGCGGCAGGCAATTGGATTGGGCCACGCTGGCTGGCAAGGCTGCGTGCGGGATTTGCCGGGGGCAATGGTGGCGGCCATGCAGGCTGAATTCGGTAGCCGGCCGGAGCAGTTGTGGGCGGGCATTGGTCCCTCTATTGGCCCTTGCTGTTATGAAGTAGGCGAACCCGTCATCGGGGCAGTCCGGTCGGTGTTTGACCAGCCGGAGCAGTTTCTTGTCCCTCAACCGGGGCAAGAGCGGCCCCATCTGGCGCTGCCCCAGGCCAACCGGCAAAATTTGCTGCGTGCCGGCGTGCCGGCCGCCCAGATTGAGCTGTCGGATCTGTGTACGGCCTGCCGTACCGATCTCTTTTTTTCCCACCGTGCGGAAAACGGCCGTACCGGTCGTTTTGGGTCTATTTTTTTGCTGACAGAGGAATCGGATTAGTAGCTAATTGCCCGCGCCAGGATTACAATAGCCGCCAGGCTGTACCAACCCATGACTTGACCCGGACAAGCTAGCAACACCAACTTGCGCAGAGGCGCGAGAATTCTTGGGAGGAAAGCGCATGAATAATGACAAGCCGATCACGATTTTATGTCTGGCCAGTGAATTCAAGGGGTTGCCCTTCATTCACGAATGTCACCGGCAGGGCTGCCACGTGCTGTTGCTCATGGCCGAGGCTCACCGCCACGACGATTGGCCCTGGGAAAAAATTCACGCCCATTTTTACATGCCGGAGTTGTCCAAACAACCGGACATATTCCACGCGGTCAGCTACCTGGCCCGTGCCCACCAGATTGACCGCATTGTAGCCCTGGATGATTATGACGTGGCTACGGCCGCTTCGCTGCGCGAGCATTTACGGCTGCCAGGCATGGGTGACAGTGGTGCCCGTTATTTTCGGGACAAGCTGGCCATGCGCGTACAAGCCCAGGCAGAAGGGGTGCGCGTGCCTGCTTTCACCGGTCTGTTTAACTATGACCGGCTGCGCCAGTTCATGGACCAGACGCCGCCTCCCTGGGTGTTAAAGCCGCGCTTTGAGGCCGGGGCTGTCGGCATTCGTAAATTACAGCATCAGGAAGCTGTTTGGCGGGCGCTGGATAGTCTAGGCGACCAGCAGTCGTTTTACCTGCTAGAACAATTCTTGCCCGGTGATGTGTACCACGTGGATTCGATTGTGTGGGCGGGGCAGCCTTGTTTTATTACGGCCAGTCGCTATGGTGCGCCGCCCCTGAGCGTAACCACGGGCGGCGGCATATTCAATACGCGCATTTTAGATAATGAGGGCGCAGAAACGGCCGTTTTGCGCCGGGAAAATGAGGCGGTGCTGCGTGCCCTGCGGCTGAATCAGGGCGTGGCTCACACCGAGTTTATTCGTAGCCATGCCGACGGACACTACTACTTCCTGGAAACGGCCGCTCGCGTGGGTGGCGCCAATATCGACAAGATGGTCGAAGCCGCTACCGATATTGTTCTTTGGCAAGAAGCGGCCCGCCTCGTGCTGGCTGACGTACGTGGCCAGGCCTACCAGCTTCCGCCCCACCGCCAGGATTACGCCGGGCTGATCATCTGCCTGGCCCGGCAAGAGCAACCCGACCTGTCAGCCTACCAGGACGAGGAGATTGTCTGGCGGTTGCCCAAACCTTACCATGCTGGCCTGCTGGTTGCTTCTCCTAGCGCAGCCCGGATTGAGGCCCTGCTCACCAGCTACAACGAGCGATTTGTCGACGATTTTTTGGCCGTGGGTCAACCGAAAGAACAGGTGCGAACCAATATTTAGCTCAGGCCCCTGACTAGCTCAGGCCCCTGACTAGCTCAGGCCCCTGACTAGCTCAGGCCCCTGACCCGACCGGATGGTAGCTCAAGACCTGGTTCTGGTTGAGCATCATCACGGGTACTTTGGCGGTTGGCTGGTGGCGACCGGCATAGAGCGGATAGATTTCGGCGTCACTGACACCAAAAAAGCTTTTGGTTTCGTCAAATACATCATCATCGCGAGCGTCAGCATTGATGTGCAGACTGCCGCGAAAAGCGTGGTTCTTGGTATAAGCGGCAAACGGCCGTTTTGAGCTAAGCATGGAAATATGGGTTACTTTGGCCTCATCAAGGACGGTGACGGCCACAATGGACTGCTTGTTAATAGCCATCATCGGCTGCTTTACGCCCCGAATTTGAGCCTCACGCTTAATGGGGTAAAGCGTGACCTCGTCCAGACGAATAACCGTGTAGCGATCATCATTCAGATAGATCAACATATCCCCTTTTGGCTCAAACATTCCCTTAAAGAGAAAATCTGACGTGATGATTTCCACAGGAAACCTGGGTAGCTTTAGTTCGCCAAACATGATAGTGACTCCTTGTTCATACACTGCCATTGACCATTTGCCGATGACCATGAGTGAGTTTGCCCGCCTCTGGTAGGTTGTTATACTCCAATTTAAGAGGCTTTGGGCAACTATTTGTAAAACCTGTCTGATTTTAGCCCAACTGGTAAAAACTGGCAGGCTAAAGGGAGCACTGGCCAAACGGAAACCGGCTGCCCGCGCTCTACTTTGGAGAAGACCGTATGACGAAGCAAATCTGGCAATTCTTGATGGTAATGGGCCTGTTGTCGCTCTTGGTTGCCGGGTGTGGTAACGGTGAGGCAGCAGAACCCGAGACAACGGCCGTTGTGCCCCCTGTGGCTACAGTAACACCCGAAACGGACGTAGCAAGCGAATTGGAAACGGCCGTAGCCACACGCGAAGATTTTATCGTCATTGCCATCGACGCCCCCAATGCCCCCTTCACCGACTTTGACCAGTTTGGCAATATCATCGGCATCAACCAGGATATCATGTCACGCCTGGCCGCGCTGGCCGGGCTGGAATATGAATTTGTGGTGACACCTTTTGAGGGTGTGCTGCGCAGCCTGGCCAACAGCAAAGATTTCGACGCGGTGATGAGCGCTCCGGCTACTATCTCAACTGATTTGCCCCCTGGCGTTGTCTACACAGATCCCTACCTGGAAGTGGGTCAGGTCGTTGTAGTCCTGGCCGACGAAAACGAAATTCAAAGCCACGCTGATTTGCGGCCAGATATGCCCATCGGCGTTCAGGCCAACACCAGTGGTGAAGACGTGGCTTTCAATCTGCTCACTCTGGATGAGAACAACGTTTACAAGTACAATAGCTCTGCCAGCGCCCTGCAAGACCTGGTCGATGAGAATCTACGGGCCGTAATTATCGACAGTTTTTCGGCCGACCACTTCACTGCCCTTTACCCGGAACAGTTGAAAATTGCCGGCGAGCCAGGACCAGCCGGCTGGATAAGCGGCCAGGCCTATGGGCTGGCCATTTCTAGTAGCAACCGGAATTTGCTCGACCGCCTCAACGAAGCGATTGGCCAGACCACCACCGATCCGGTGCTGCGCGAGTTAATTGTCTCCCAATTCTTAACCGAGCTGGCTATCAATGCGGGTGAATCTCGTGTGGGAACACCCACCAATGAGCTGGTCATTGCTCTCGTGGGTGACTTGGTCGATATAGACCCGGCCGGCAGCCAGGACCTGATCAGTTGGGAGGTAAAGAGCAACATCATGAGCGGCCTATACCGCTTAGACAGCAGCAATCAGATCGTGCCCCTGTTGGCTACCGATTTCCCGCAGGTGTCCGCAGACGGCCTCGAATATACGGTCACGCTGCGCCAGGGGTTGCGTTTCCCCGATGGCAGCGAATTGACTGCCCAGGTGGTTAAGCGGTCGGTTGACCGATCGGCCGGGTTAGGCAATTTCCTGGTAAATACCTATCTAAAAGATGAAAATGTGGACGGCTTTGCCGATGAAGATGCGGTGCAGGTAGTTGATACCTACACGGTCCGCTTTGTCCTCAAAGAGCCAACTGCTCATTTTCTTAGCCTGCTGGCCACACCGCCCTATTTCCCCGTAGCCGAGTGCTTTGCGGCCACCAACGACCCCATTACCTGCGGTGGCATCGGCCCTTACACCGTCGCCAACTGGATTCCGGGCGAACGGATGCGGCTCCAGGCAAACCCGAACTGGCCCGGTACGCCTTCGCCAGCTTTTGAGAACATTCGTCTCCGCTTTTATGGGGATGGGAATGAGATGCGACGCTCGCTGACCGAGTTTCAGTCGATAGACCTGGCCTGGACCGGCTTGCCTTACGCCACGTTTACCGAACTACGCGAATCTGAGCAAAACTTTGTGGCCTGGGAGGGACCGGCTATTTTTAAGAGCTACGTCGTTTTTGAACAGGAGACGCCGCCCTGGGATGATGAGCGGGTGCGGCAGGCGTTTGCCTATGCCATTGACCGCCCGGCATTGGCCGCTTTGTTTGGTGGCAGCCGTCAACCATTGGTCAGCCCCGTGCCTGATGCCGTGCCGGGTCACACGGCCGTTTTCCCCGAACGTGATCTGGCGCAGGCCCAAACGCTGTTGAGCGAAGCGGGCTATAGTCAGGCTAACCCGCTCGCTATCACTTTTTGGTTTGTCAATGACGGCCGTTACAGTCCCCTTGAAGAGACTTACGCCAACACGATCAAAGCCCAGCTCGAAGAAACCGGCATCTTTGAAGTCAGCATTTTGGGGTCACCGTGGGAAGTGTTCCAGATTCAGATCGGTCAGTGTGGTTATCCCGCCTATCTGCTTGGCTGGCCCGCACCGCCGACGCCGGGACGGCCGGCCAACTACCTGGACCCCAGCAGTTGGACCGACTTTTTTATCGAAAACACGGACCGGGGCTTCTGTTCCAACTACGAAAGCGCAACCATGTCTGATCTGCTCGAAGCCAGCCGCACGGAACTGGACAACGCGGCTCGTCTGGAACTTTATGCCGCCATGCAGCAGCTATGGGTCACTGATTTACCCACACTGCCTCTGACGCAAGAGACGCGCTACGCGCTCTCCCTGCCCAAAGTCGGTCAGGTGCAGATCAACGCGCTAGGTTTGCTCCACTACGAGTTACTTACTAAGGAGGAGTAGCCGGTAGGCAACGTTACTGATTGCGCCTTAGCCGTTTGGCGCGAGGACCCACCACGCGCTCATTGCCGGCCAACAGCCGTTTGAAATTCGGCCGTAACGCCCAGGCCACAATAGCTGACGTCACCAGCCCGGCAATCATATAGGCCGGCGTTGCCTGCGCTACCTCTGGCCCCACACCGGCGAAATAGATAACGGCAAAGGCGATGGGTATAACCAGGGCCATTGACATAGAAGCAACCGAAGCCATACCAATGATCAGCAGCATCCCGCCCATCACCAGGCCGCCAATGGGTAGCATGGGCCACCAGATAGCCGAGGCCCAACCAACGTTAGGGCCGGTTCCCGCACCTCCTTTCCAGCCCAGAAAGACCGACCAGTTGTGGCCAATGACGCACATGGCGGCGATCAATACCACCAGCCACGGAAACCAGTCGCCCAACGCATTGGCAAACAGCAGTCGCGATAGCCAGACGGCCAGAAACCCCTTGAACACATCGCTCAGCGCCGTTAAAATGCCAACCCAGACGCCAGCAGCGCGCATAGAATTGGTTCCCCCGGTACGGCCGCTTCCTTCCTTACGTAAATCAACGCCTTTGACCGCCTTCACATATAAAAAGCCAAAGGGAATCGCGCCACAAAGATAGGCAATCAGCCCTGCTAGTAAAATATAGATCACGTTTGCCATAATACTGCTTCCTCTTCTGGTAACTGTTTGTCTACCTTGCTAAAACACAGGGATAGGCCAGAGGTTACTCAAAAATCAAGGGAATTTCGTGCAGATTGGTTTGGGAAAGCCAAAAAGCCCGCAGTTTGGGTCGATTTGAGGCCAAAGAGACAATCACTTGAACCAGATCGGGATAGTAAGCCTGCGCCACATCAGTGGCTGATGGCGTTTCGGGGCCGTTTGGATGGGAATGGTAGATGGCCAGCAGATCGAGTCCGGCTGCTTCGATTTCCGTAAACACACTTAGCTGCGTGTGTGGGGCCATTGAAAATTGAGTGCGCCGATTATGGGCCACGTTTTCTACCGTGTACAGGGTTGTGGCCCGCTGCTCAGCCCGGCTGCCTGCCAATAAACCACACCCTTCTTCAGGGTAAACCGCTTGCAGGTGATCAACGAGCGCCAGGCGTATCGCTTTTGGTAATCGTAGACAATCATTGTTTTGGGATGAGCGCATGGGCCTATTATAAAGTAGCTGGTCAGTTTTCTAAAACGAAAAAAAGAGCCGTAGCCTTAGCCACGACTCTTTCGGACTTTACCGCTTGGTGCAATCGGCCATGATAAGCCAATTGCTGCTATTTACTGGCTGGTAAAAGTGCCAACCATGCCACCTACCGCGTGACCGGGAACAGTGCAAACAATCGTGTACGTTCCGGCCGGCGGTGCTGTAAAGGTGATGGAAGTTGATTCACCCCCACCGAGAATGCCGGTGTTGGCGCCAGCTAACGCATCCACTTCAGTAGCAGTGGCCGGATCAACGGCCTGAGAAACTAGCAGCCAGTTATGCTCCAGCGCACCAACGTTTTCAAAGTTGATAGTGACTTGTGCCCCGGCATCTACCGTGATGTCTTGCGGCTCAAAGCGAAACTCATCGTAACCGGCAACGTCGAAAGAGACAGGTGCAGGACCCGCTGGTTCGCTACCGCCACAGGCAACCAGTAATAGTCCCGTCAGCAGCATGGTTATAAACAGTGTAAAGCGTTTCATTTAAGTTTACTCCTTCGTGAAAAGTAGCTGAATATAGCTCTACCCTATTGATACCGCAAAACGATCCGTAAATCAGGCTAATCAAGCAACCGTTAATAATTTGTAGGCATCAGACTGCAAAAGCCGGTCAGGGTTTTGTGGTCCGGGACCGTTTTTACGACTGAATGCCGCCGTCGGTTAAGGCGCGAACGTCCAGCAGACGGTCTGCTTCCTCGGCCGACAGGTACCCTTTTTCGATGACCACTTCGCGCACGGTACGGTTGGTAGCCATCGCTTCTTTGGCCACTTCGGCCCCTTTTTGGTAACCAATGACCGGATTGAGTGCTGTCACCAAAATGGCGTTCTTGGCCAGCCAGCCTTCTGCTTTTTCACGATTGCTCTGCACACCCACCACACATTTTTCGGTGAAGGCGTTGACTGAGTTGATGATGATGTCCATGCTCTGAAACAGGTTGTAGGCCATGACGGGCATCATCACGTTCAGCTCGAGCTGGCCAGCTTGCCCGCCCAGCATCACCGTCAGATCGTTGCCCATCACCTGGAACATGGCCATGTTGAGCATTTCGGCCAGAACCGGGTTGACTTTGCCCGGCATAATGGATGAACCAGGCTGCACGGCCGGCAGGCGAATTTCGTCCAGCCCGGTAGATGGACCGGAAGAAAGCAGGCGGAAGTCATTGGCAATGCGGGTCAAATCCTGGGCCAGGGTGCGTAGGGTGCCGCTAAAGTGAACCGGATCGGCCAGGCTTTGCATACTCTCAAATAAATCGTCTGACTCTTCCAATGCGAGGCCGGTAAGACGGCTGAGGGCAGCCACCATACGGCTGTGGTATTCGTGGTGGGCATTTAAGCCGGAGCCGGTGGCTGTGCCACCAATGCCAAGCCGCCGCAGCCCTTGAGCGGCTTCGACAATTTTATCCCGATTGCGCCGTATGGAGAGAGCATAAGCACCAAACTCTTGTCCCAGGCGCACCGGCACGGCGTCTTGCAGATGGGTACGGCCGCTTTTTACGATGTCGTCGAATTCTTCCGCTTTGGCTTCCAGGGCCTGGGCCAGCCTGTCGAGCGTGCCGGTAAGCTCATCCAGACGCCACAGGCAACCCAGGCGAATGGCAGTGGGAATGGTATCGTTGGTAGATTGGGCCATGTTAACGTGGTCGTTGGGATGAACCGGCTTGGCCGTCATATCCAGCCCGAAACCTAGATGCTCGTTGGCCCGATTAGCGATGACTTCGTTGATGTTCATGTTGTGGCTGGTGCCGGCGCCAGCTTGAATAGGGTCTACCACAAACTGGTCGGCAAAACGGCCGTCTATCACCTCATCGGCCGCCAGCATCGTTGCCTGAGCAATGGCATCGCCCGAAATAGTCTGTGAACCTACCTGCTTATCCCGAAAAAGCCCCAGGTCGGCGTTGACCTCGGCGGCCGCTCGCTTAATAACGGCCATAGACCAGACGAAAGCAGGGTACGGCTTCAGGCCAGTGATGGGAAAATTATGGATAGCACGCTGCGTTTGTGCCCCCCAATAGGCGTCAGCCGGGACCTGTACCTCACCCAACGAATCTTTTTCAATGCGATAATCTGTCATCTAATACCTCGCTTTATAACCTGTAGCAGCGAAAGCGGATTTTTGACACATAAAGTTGCCATCCTGCAATGGAAAACCCGGTTTCTGACTGAACAACTACCGATTGACAAAACAAAAGCCGAATTAGCGGGCATGGTCTACCGACACAGCCAGCTAATTCGGCGCTGTTTACAACAGGCAAACCACTACGGATGAGTGGTCTACAGACATTTTGGCGTTAATTACAAAACTACATATCCAGAGCGTCGTAGCCTGGTCCCTCAGTGAAGAAATCATAGTTGGGCATGATGTCTTCTGTCAGGTCCAGGATCTCGCCACCGGAAAGTTGTTTGGCATTCAACAGCTTGACCTGATGGCCATCAACTTCACCCTCGAACGGCTGGCCATCTGGCAGCAGCTCTTTGGTATTGGCGATCCAGACACCGGCTGGGGCTTCATACTCAAACGGCACTTCCTCTTCAGGGAAAATGGCTTCATAGGGACATTCCGGCACGCAGGCACCGCAGTCGATACAGGTATCTGGGTCGATGTAGAGCCAGGGCCATTCCTCTTCGGGGTGGCCAAGCACCATACATTCTACCGGACAAACCTCTACGCAGGCCGTGTCACGCAAACATAAACGAGTCACGATATGGGTCATGGAAAATTCTCCTTTTAATCAGGCGTCAATAAGCGACATCTATTATACACAGTTATGCCGTTGCTGCCGCATATTTGGCTGCAACTGCATCCCAATTGACCACGTTCCACCAGGCCGACACATAATCGCCACGCCGGTTCTGGTAATTGAGGTAATAGGCATGTTCCCAAACGTCCAGACCCAAAATTGGGGTGTTGCCATCCATCAGAGGCGTGTCCTGATTGGGAGTAGAGCCAACAGCCAGCTTGCCATCCTGACCTACATAGAGCCAGGCCCAGCCAGAGCCAAAGCGCGTAGCGGCCGCTTTAGCAAAGGTCTCTTTGAAGGCGTCGAAGCTGCCAAAAGCGTTGTTGATGGCCGCAGCCAGTTCTCCACTGGGAGCGCCACCACCGTTCGGACTCATGATTTCCCAGAATAAGGTATGGTTGGCATAGCCACCACCATTGTTGCGAACGGCCGTACGGATATTCTCAGGTAGGCTGTCTAGATCGCCCAACAATTCCTCAATACTCTTGCCGGCCAGATTGGCATGGCCGTCAAGGGCAGCGTTCAAATTATTGGTATAGCCAGCATGGTGTTTGTCATGGTGAATACTCATGGTGCGAGCATCAATGTGGGGTTCCAGTGAATCTTCTGGATAGGGAAGTGGGGGTAATTCAAAAGCCATCATCTAACTCCTTTATGTTAAACAGGGGTGTTTAGCACTAATTGGGGACAATGTTAAAGTCAACTTTACTTTTCAAAATGATACAGTTGTCCCTAAGTTGATTCTAGCTAGAGTACCGGGCTTTGTCAACACGGATAATGTTAACGGGATACATATGCAGCGCATATAAAATTCTTACACTTTTGCCTTACTATAAGGGACAGTGGGCGCCAGCGTCGCTCCTAACCTGTATCACGTCAGATGCAGCAGGCGCCATTGTAACAGAAATAATAGTTAAGGCGTGGCCGCGTAGACGGCCGTTTATGCAGTCAGCAAGATAGCATGAAAGATACTGTTAAGAGGAGACAGATTTATGAGCAAGATAGTTGGTATTGACTTAGGGACAACAAACTCGGTATTAGCCATCATGGAAGGGGGCGAGCCGATGGTAATCACCACGGCAGAGGGTGGCCGCCTGACACCGTCTATGGTTGCATTCAATAAAAATGGCGAGCGCCTGGTTGGCCAGACGGCCAAACGACAGGCTACCATCAACCCGGAGAACACGGTTTTTTCGGTAAAACGTTTTATCGGCCGTCGCTTTGAAGACCCGGAAGTGCAGGAAGAGAAGGCACGTCTACCCTATAAGATTGTCAAAGGGCCGCAGAATGATGTGCGGGTAGAAATTACTCAGACCGGACGTACTTACACGCCGCAGGAAATTTCGGCCATGGTCCTGGCCAAAATGAAGAAGGACGCGGAAGATTACCTGGGCGAGCCGGTCACGCAGGCCGTTATCACTGTGCCAGCCTACTTCAACGACAGCCAGCGGCAGGCCACCAAAGACGCGGGCAAGATTGCCGGTCTGGAAGTGCTGCGGATTATCAACGAGCCAACGGCAGCCGCGCTGGCCTATGGCCTGGATAAGAAAGAAGACGAGACCATTCTGGTCTTTGACCTGGGTGGCGGTACGTTTGACGTTTCCATTCTGGAAGTGAGCGACGGTTTGATTGAGGTTGTGGCCACCAATGGGGACACCCATCTGGGTGGCGACGACTGGGACCTGGCCATCATTGATTGGGTTGCCAGTGAGTTCTTGCGTGACCAGGGAATTGACCTGAAACAAGATCGTCAGGCGTTGCAGCGGGTACGCGAAGCAGCCGAAAAGGCGAAGATTGAGTTATCCAGCACGATGCAGACGGAGATCAATTTGCCTTACATTACGGCCGATGCCAGTGGCCCCAAGCATTTGCAGATGACGTTGACCCGCGCCAAGTTCGAGCAGCTAACGGAAAAGCTGTTGGAGCGGGTAAAGACACCATTTAACAAGGCGCTGCAAGACGCCAACCTGGCGGCCAACAAGCTGGATGCAGTGGTGCTGGTTGGTGGTTCAACGCGGATGCCGATGGTGCAAGAGCTGGTCCGCTCAATGACCGGCAAGGAGCCAAACAAGAGCGTAAACCCGGATGAAGTGGTAGCCATTGGGGCCGCTCTGCAAGCTGGTGTTTTGGCCGGTGACGTGAGTGACGTGCTGCTGCTGGACGTGACGCCTCTGAGCCTGGGTTTGGAGACGTTGGGTGGCGTGATGACGACGCTGATTCCACGTAATACGACCATTCCTACCCGCAAGTCGGAGGTGTTTAGCACGGCTGAGGATAACCAAACGGCCGTTGACATCCAGGTGCTGCAAGGGGAACGGCCGATGGCTCAGGACAACAATGCGCTGAGCGTTTTCCGGCTGGATGGCATTCCGCCCGCACCGCGAGGCGTACCCCAGATTGAGGTAACGTTTGACATTGACGCCAACGGTATTCTCAACGTGACGGCCCAGGATAAAGCCACGGGCAAACGACAAGAGATCACCATTACGGCCAGCACCAATCTGAGTGAAAGTGACGTGGATCGCATGGTGCGTGAGGCAGAGCAGAACGCCGCCGCCGATCAGAAGCGGCGCGAGCTGATTGAGGCCCGCAATACGGCCGACCAAACGGTTTACCAGACCGAGAAGGCGCTGGAAGGTCTGAACGGTCAGGCCCCGACCGGGCTTAAGCAGCAGGTTGAAACCCAAATTGCCGACCTGAAAGAGGCGATTGCCGGTGACGATGCGGAACGCATCAAGCAGTTGACCAGTACGCTGCAACAAACGATGATGCAGTTGAGCCAGGCCGCACAGCAAGCGGCACAGTCCACGCAAACGGCCTCAGACAACGGCCGTTCCGACACGGGTGCCTCTGGGGACGATGAAGATATTGTCGAAGGGGAGTTCGAAGCAACTAACTAAAGTCCGATGTGAAGCGTGACGGTTGGCCTGGCCGTCACGCTTCATGCTTTCATTACCACCAGGTACGAAACCCCAATCTCTCACGGCCAATTTCCCGGCCGTCTGGGGCATAGACACGTACGTCAAGGAGTATCGACTGGCCGGGAGGTACATCTGCTAATGGTAGCTGTGCCTGAATTCTGCCCTCCGCGTCTGTTCGGCCCAAATCGTAAACTAGCTCCTGGCCTACATAGGTAATGGTCACGCTGGCCTGTATGTCGCTCACGGCCCGTCCATCGGGACGCAGAACGATGACGGTTAGAACCTGCTCATCGCCTGCATACAGTATGGGGGCACGGACCGACGTGAGAACAGTGGCATGGGTCAGGTCGGCCGCAGCGATTGGCCCGGCATTGCGGGTGATCTGCTGGTAGACCATTGCCATCTCTGACTGAAAGTGGGCCTGGCCGAGAGGGGTAAGCTGCACGCGCTGCTGGACGGGCAGTTCGGGTTGCCATTCCAAACGGCCGTTTTCAAAATACTGCACCCGCATTCCCCCTTCGTTTATCTGCGCTGATAGCGGCAGTCCCAACAAAGTTTCCCCCTGATGGGCTTCGTAAAAGATGAGAAACTGATCCCACACAGTCTGACCCGTTTGCGGAAAGGTGCGGCTGCGCCCGTCATCGGGCGGGCTGTATAGACCAACGGCTGAGCTGGCCCCGGCAAAGGCCCAGGCTCCTAGAGGCGTGATCGCCACTTGCTGTCCATTGAATTCCAGCCGCATCGTTTGGAAATATTGCAGCAAAGGCTCGTCTGTGGCCGCCTGGAACGGCTCAGTCAGCGGATAGCCAAACAGCAGCGGGCCGCCCATCTCCCAGTAGAAATCGACAAAGGGATCGCCGACGGCGATGCCTGTCTCTTGAGCTAGGGGGGTAAACGGCCGTTCCTCCACCAGACCACAGCCTACCAAAAGCAATGCGATCAGAACCAGGCAGGCCGCTCCCCAACGGCCGCTCCGCCGCTGAGAGAATCTTTGTCTACTCATCAATACATTGCCTCATCGAGCGATTCATGTTCCTCACGAAGGCGCAGGTAACTGTCGTAACGCGCCTCAGCTATTTTACCCTCGGCCACGGCCGTACGCACGGCACAGTTTGGCTCATGACGATGGCTGCAATCGCTGAACTGACAATCGGCTACCAGCGGTGCAATCTCTCGGAAATACGCATCCAGTTCCCATGGCTCTACGTCAAACAGGGCCAGGCCGCGAATACCGGGCGTGTCGGCCACGTAGCCACCACCTTCTAGCGGAAATAGCTCGGTGGCCCGTGTGGTGTGCAGCCCTTTGCCCGTTGTCTGGCTGACGTTGCGCACCTTTAGGCCTAATTCCGGTTGTAAGGCATTGAGCAAACTCGTTTTGCCTACGCCGGAAGAGCCGGTCAGCACAGACAGCTTGCCGGTTAGCAGTGACCGCATCTCTTCGATACCTGCGCCGGTTTTGGCGCTGGTATAAACGAGCGTATAGCCAATCGTGCTGTATAGACCAAACATAGCCTCAGCCTGCTGTCGGTCGCCCAGGTCCATTTTGTTGACGCAGACAATGGCCGGCAACTGATTCAGCTCGGCCAACACCAGGTAACGGTCCAGCTTACGCACGTTGGGCGCGGGCTTCTTGATGGAAAAGACGAAAACCAACTGGTCAGGATTGGCCACCAGCACCTGTTCCCGGTCCTGCTGAAGCTGGCGCATACTCCCGGCCGGCCGCGA